>NZ_JAKOAV010000008.1 GCF_029478095.1 Pelotomaculum isophthalicicum JI
TTACTAACTCGACAAGGTGTCCGGATGTTGCCGAAATGCTGTCCGGATAATTCCGTTATGCTGTCCGGATGTTGCCGTTACGCTGTCCGGATGCTACCGGAATGGGTGTCCGGATGCGGCCGAAATATGCAAGGCACCAGGAATACCTTCAGATTAACAAATCATAACGAAAAATGTCAATATAAAAGATACGACCCCAGCCCTGACGATCATCGCCGCGATCTGTTCGCGCGTAACCGGGTCATCAGGACCGAATGTCGTCGCGTCATAACCATTGACGACACCGTTGGCAGCCGCAGTCGCAACATAATCTTTAGCCCAGTGGCCGGCTGTGTCGCCGAACACTTTGCCTGATTGCTGCTGCAGCTTGAACGCCTTCACCAGGACTGTGGCAAACTCGGCCCTGGTAATCTGGTTGTCAGGCTTGAAGGTTCCATCGGGATAACCACTGATTGCTCCCAATGCAACCAGCTTGTTGATGTTGTCTTTTGCCCAGTGACCGGCGATATCTGTCAAGGTGGCCTTTGAGACAACCTTTTCAGTGGCAAGCACGGCAAATTTCGTGAAGTGGGTAACATCGCCGCTTACTTTACCTGCCGAAAGGTCGACACTCACGTTGTCCAGCTTGACCCACGCGCTTGTCGCTTCATTAAGCCAGTATCAAGGACCATTTCCAGAACTTCAGCTTCTGCGCCATTCCAACCCAGGGCTGCAAGCATTTTTTGGATAAAACGTGTTAACATGTCAATGGTTTCCATATTCTATTTCTGACAGTCCCCCTCCTTGTGTCGCACAATTAACAAAATGTTCATTATGCTAAAGATATATCGGAATTAAAACAGCCGGATTCTTATAGTACAGAATTCCGGCTGCAGGTAATCCAAATCATTTATCATTCCTTACCCCTAACACGTATTCGTTTCTCCTCAACTATCCAGAGCTGCCCGGGGAAAAAATTTCCCGTCAATCTTGGTAGTAGATTGCGGACCACTTTCAAAACAGCGTCTTTCCCCTGTTCTTTGGACCTCAATACAATAATGCCTTCCGTTGTATCCGGAGGATATGTAATGATATCTGAAAAATCATTATCGAGGGTAACAAGAGCCCTGCCTTCCTCCCGGCATTTCGTCATCAGCATCTGATCGGAGCACCCTTGGATATTCTCGGAGAAAACCGATTCAACATCATGGCCGACGGAACGGAAAAGCTCCATTACATCCACAGAAAGATTCTCATCTATCTTAATTCTCACCAACTGACCTCCCTATATGGCAAGATGTCGTTCCTTGGCCAACATAGCAGCATATGCAAGGGCTGCATCTATATCAACTGGCTGTAATGAAGGATAGCTCTTCAGAATTTCATCCCGAGTCTTCCCCTCCGCAAGGTTGTCCAGTATTACAGAAACCATTATACGGGTACCGACGATACAGGCTTTTCCATGACAAACTGCCGGGTCTACGCTTATTCGGTTTAGTAGACTCATTAAACAAATACCCCCACAATTTAATATTGCATACTTACAACTGTAATGTCCGCTAATAGGATTAGTGGACATTGTTATGTCGAAAATACATGCTTGATGTCCACTAAGGTTATTGATAAGCTAAAAATAACATGTCCACTAAGGTTAGTCAAGAAAAACGGAGGTCACTATATGACGAAAGCACCCCTCATTTCTTCCCATTAAGATTGAGAATCAAGGACAAGGCCGGAGTCATGGAATATAATAAATATAAAAAGGAACAATCAGAGGACTGGCTTTAGCCATGGGGAGAACGTTACGAGGCCCTGTCTTTCATCAACATTACTTTTACAGTCTGCAGTAAAATAGCCAGGTCCTTTGCCGGCGAGTACGACTTCGTGTAAAGCAAGTCATACTTCAGCTTGTTCTCCGGACTGGTGCTGTACCGCCCCGCAATCTGGGCCAGGCCGGTGATGCCCGACTTGACATTCATCCGGTAGACGTATTCCGGCTTCTGTTTTACCAACTCGTTAACGAAAAAAGGTCTTTCCGGCCGCGGCCCCACGATGCTCATATCACCCTTCAAAACGTTCAGCAACTGCGGGATTTCGTCGATCCGGGCCGCCCGCAACAAGCGCCCCACCCTGGTAACCCGCGGGTCGTTCTCCGAAGCCAGCACCGGCCCGCTCTCCTGTTCAGCGTTTACTACCATAGTACGAAACTTGTACAAATAAAAAGATTTTTCCTGCATGGTAAGACGCTTTTGCCGGTATAAAACAGGCCCCGGAGAGTCTAATTTAATAGCAATACCCGCCAGGATACATAATGGCGCGGCAACCACAAGGGCGGCCAGGGAAAGAACAATGTCAATCAACCTTTTCAGAATCATGGATTCCTCAGGTATCTTCAAACGGCCCACAGCAAAGATAGGCACGTCATCAACCTGATCCAGCCTCGCCTGGGTTAACATAATCTCATACAAATCGGGTACCAGGAACACCTTGATATCTTTCGCCACACATGAGTTAATAACCCCGGCTTTGTGCTCCTGGGAGAGATTTGAACAGATAAAAACCTGGTCGGGTTTCACGATGTCAAGGCATTGACAAAATTCAGGCAACTCACCCAGCAGCGGCCAGCGGTTCTCAACACTACAAGAAGATTCATATACCGAATAACCCGGTTCAGACTGAGACTCAAGAACAAGACCGGATACCTTGATCGTCCCGCCCGCCGCTGATTCCAACTTTTCAGCCAGCGCGACCGCCTCTAAAGGTTGTCCGACGACAATAACCCGCCTGATACCCTGCAAACCTCTTTCCAGGTGCCATGCCGCTCTTCTCCAGAGGCTGAGCAGAGCCAGTTGAATAAATGGCGCTGCTAACAGGACCGTACGCGGGAAGGCGAAATTACGAAAAAGGAATGATAAAGCCATACCAACCATGGCTTGAAAGAACACAACACAGATTAATGAAGCAAAAACTTCCGCCCAACGCCACCTGTAACTGCCGTATAATCTGTAGAAATAAAAAAGGGCTAGCGCGGATACAGTAAGCCAGGGCCAAGTGGAAAGATAAGGAGTCAGGTTTCTTTCGGGAATGTCCCAACCGAACTTAATTAAGAATGCCAGTATATATGCCAGATTAACCAGAACAAGATCAAAAAGCACTAGTCCTATTCGAAAAAATATTTTATCCTTTTGCATTTCCATATAAAAACCCCCAGGGGGAAATAAGAAAACCGTTCCACTATTGTACTAATTCCTTAATTCGTCACATTAAAACAATTTCCTTTTAATTACCAATAAATAATTCTTATTATAGCATTATTACCCAGCCTTATGCATAGATATAATTCTATGTACTTTTTTCTCATTTCATTTATGCTAAATAAATTTTCAGCTCTTTGCCGTCCCAGTTCCCCCATCGAAAGGCGCTTGTCTCTACTGGAAATCAGGTCCCGGAGAGCCTTTTCCGCCGCTTTCAGGTCAAGTTCATTGATTAAACAACCCGTTTTCTGATGCACCACCAACTCGCCCACACCCCCCACCGCGTTGGCCACAACCGGACACCCTGCCTGCATCGCCTCAATTATAGTCAGAGGCAGGCCTTCCCATCTCGAAAACAGGACAAAAATATCAAAATCCCTTATTAATTCCGCCGCTTCCTCTCTCGCACCCAGTAAAAACACACGCCCGTTCAGACCGCTACCAGCGATGAATTCTTCACATTCGGATCTCAACGGACCGTCGCCGATAAGAACAAAATAGAGTTGTCCCTCACCCGGACCTCTGTCAGGACGGGTGATCATTCGCCTGGCTAACTCCAGTAAAAACAGCGGGGCTTTCTGAGGCGCCAGGCGGGCCACTGTCCCGATGATAATGTCTTCTCCTTTAATATCCAGTTCCCCGCGTAAAATCCCTTCCCGTTTTTGGGACTCAGGCAGACCATTATAAATCACACAAAACTTACCATCAGCCGCGAGCCTTAAACTCCGGCCCTTCGCCAGGTCGCTTTCAGACACACAGACAACCTTAGTGCTGACCGCTCCGGCCAGCCGCTCCGCCCATTTATAGAAGAAACGGACAGGCCGGCTCTGGTACTCATTGATCCCCCACCCGTGCACGGTGAAATAAATCTTCGGCACGCCGGCCAACCAGGCGGCCAGCCTGCCTAAGATGCCGGCCTTGGAACTGTGGCAGTGGACAATATGAAAAGCCTCTTTTTTCATCAATGAATAAAGCTTCCAAAGGGCTTTGAAGTCATTTAACGGTGAGATATTTCTTTTCATTTCCGGGATTTCTACCACATGTATACCTTGGGGCAGAACCTTTAACCAATTCACCAACTCGCCACCGGGCGCGCAGGCGACAGTTACCTCAAACTGTTCCGCGGGCAGCCCGGCAACAATATGGTAAACTACTTTTTGAGCTCCGCCAAGTTCAGATAATGTTATTACATGTAAAACTTTTAAAAGGGCCAAAGAACCCACCTCATAGTCTCTTTAGCGACACCACAGATAGCAATGATATCTATCCGTCCAATTTTTATCCCATTCCCAAACTAGATTGCTTTTTGTGCAATAGCGTCAAGAATCTTCTTTATGATGCTTTCCCAGGTATAGCTCTTAACACGTTCCTGCATTTTTACCCCCATGGTCAAAGCTAATTCTTTTTTACTACTAATCAGTTCTATTGCTCTAACCATATCACAAACATTGCCCGGATCAAACAGGCATATTTCAGTATCTTTACAAAAAAGGGAATTGATATTTTCCAGGTCCGGAGCCACCACCGGGCGGGCCAACGCGGCATATTCAAAAAGCTTCATAGGGGCGCCTGTGGTCAACGTGTGTGGCAATATGGCTATATCAAATTTAGCAATTTCTTCAAAAGCCTGGCCGGGAGGCAGGTGTCCAACCCATTCAACATAACCTGAAATGCCCAGCACATCTGTTTTTTCTTTTAACTTTTCATATTCTTCACCTTTGCCGACAACAACAAGATAATACTTATGTGTTTGCTTTTCGATCAACAATTTCACTGCTTCGAGTAATAAATCTACCTTGTGCCAACGGCTCAAGTTCCCTAAAAAACCCAAAGTAATTTTTTTTTCGTTAAAAAAAGGCTTATGTTCCGCAGCCAGAGCAATGCCCCTTTGCAACCTTTTATGGCTAATCCCGTTTGGCAATACCAAAATTCTTTGTTCCGGTATGCCCAGATTCACGAAATAACCTTTTGCCTGTTCTGACATTGTAACAACCAGGTCAGCATGCTTCCCGATGTTCTTCATCGCAGCTTTATGGAAAAATTTAAAATAACGCTCGCCTTTATACTCTCTTTCTATTGGAAATGGTGCATCAAGATGAACGATAAGCGGCAGCGCATTTTTTTTCTTTAAAAGACAACCGGCAAAATCATATATGCCGGCCCGGTGAAAAATTAAATCAAATTTCTTTTTTTTAATGCTGTTTTTCGCTCTTCTAATGGTCACTAAACCAAGGGCGGCCTCAATGATATCTTTTGCCCACCATGGCAAGCGGCGTGCCACATTGCGCAGTTTACCTTCAGCGCTTCCAAACTCATAGGGTTTTATTGGAGAAGGCCCGGTTAAAACCACCTGACAGCCTAAATTTTTAAATCCTTCCACAAAGGCGTTTACCTGCACGGCGTCGCCTCCACGGCCAACGAGAACATAAGTAAAAAGAATATTATATAACATTGACAGACTACCACCCGCAATCAGTTTACAAGTTCTCATTACGGTATCTTACAATGTAATCAAGCGCGGCAGTCATATCCGGTACCGAAATCCAACCTGACGGCAATTTCAGGCGCTCTTCCCGCCCATAGCCTGTCTCCACCATTAGTACTTTCGTCCCTGCCGCATCCCCCGCCTGCAGATCAATCAACTTATCACCTATTGTCCATGAATTACCTAAGTCAATATCTAAGTCCTTAGCAGCCTGAAACCACATGCCTGGAGCAGGCTTACGGCAATTGCACCTAATCTTGTATTCAGGTATAATTCCATCAATATGATGTGGGCAATGATATACCGCGTCAATTTTTACATTCCTTTGTTCCAACAGCTCAGCCATTCTATCATGGATTTTTTTTAATTCAGCTTCGTTAAAATAACCACGTGCCAATCCAGATTGATTAGTAACTACCACCAGTAAGTATCCCATTTTGCTAAAAGTATTCAAAACGTCTCCCACGCCATATAACAAGTGAACCTGTTCTGGACGCGAGAGGTAGTTTACTTCCTCAATAATAGTTCCATCGCGATCAAGAAATATAGCAGACCTCCTATCAATCACCGATCAGATCCCTCTCAATCAACATACCAGAATAAAAAAGATTTTTGGTACTGTTACATTAATATTTTTTTAAATATTTTATTTTACAAAGATTCTTTTAATTTCTTTTTAATTTGTCTAAAATCTTTTATAGCCTGCTTCCCAATTCTTATAATTCTTTTTAGATTAATGGAATTAACTCCTCCTTGTCTTGGTCTAAAAGTAATGGGGATAAATTTAACATTTTCCTTTGCGTTCATAAGTAGCACTGTCAGCATAACGTTAGATAAATTAAAATCTTTTGGAATTTGGTATATGTACTTTTCCATGACTTCTCTTTTGATTAATCTAAATGGTGCATTAGCATCTGTTATATTTAGCCCAAATATACATCTTAAAACCAATTTTAATATCTTTGTAACAAATACCCTCGATAACCCGTCTTGTCTGTTACTTCTATGACCAATTATTGCAGAATACCTATACCTTTGCTCCCAAAACTGATAAAACTCAGATGGAAGCGTTTGTCCATCTGAATCAGTTTGGAAAATATAATCCGCACAATGTTCAATTGCATAATGATAACCATATAAGACAGTTGCACCATGACCACTATTTGGCTTTGTCAATGGTTCAAAGTATTTTAATTCTGCCTTTAAATCAAGCATTTTATTGTATGTGTTGTCCTTACTACCATCGTTGATAATTACAAGTTTAGAATTACCACCTATTTTTTTAACCACTTCGTGCCATTCCCGCGCAACTGATTCGATATTCATTTCCTCGTTGTAAGCAGGAATGACTATATATAAACTATCCATTATTTGCAAACCTTCTTTCTATATTTTTTTCTATACTTTCAATGACAGGTCCAAAGGTTACTAATTTATTTAGAATAAACTGAAACAGGGCAACAATAAATACTGAAACAATCTTTACTACCATATCATTTATGTTTATTATCTTGATTCCAATACACAAAATAATCATTGATAATAATAATCCAATATAGCCAACAAAATAAAAACTAGCAGCACGCTTGATTAGTTTATCTGTCTTCTTAAAATTTATAAATGTATTTAGAATAAAGCTAAGAGTTATTCCGAGATTTATTCCAAAAAAATTTGCGACAAATTCGCTTAACATCAACTCACGCGTTAATAAGTAATATGTAAGACTATCGAGTCCCGCAGATATACTACCGATAATTCCGTATAAAAACATTTCAACAAAAATAGGGTTCTCTTTTAGTAATTTAATAATCATACTTTTATACATCTACCTCTTCAGCTATTTTTATTGCTCTATCAACAACTGCATCCATATTATAATACTTATATTCAGCAAGTCTCCCACAAAGGAAAATATTACCAGTCCTTTCTATATCTGCCTTATACATTTCATATCGTTTTAAGTTCCGCTCATTAATAATTGGATAATATGGAATATTGCCCTTTTCGGCCATTATATTGTAATGCAGTGGATATTCTTTTAAAATTGTTGTTTTTCCGTTTACTACTTGACCGGTTAAATATTTAAATTCAGTTATTCTTGTGTAATCTTCCTCATTGGGATAATTAACAACTGCACAAGGCTGAAAATTTGTTACATCATATCGTTCAAAAACCAAATCTAATGAACGATATGGCAATTCACCGTATTTATAATTTAGTAAATCGTCCACAGCACCTGTGTAAATAATAGGTTTTCTATATATCTCACCGTCAAAATAAACATTTTTATCAATAATTTTTATTTTTTTTGCTGCATTACAGTTTAGTTTAATTGTTATATTAGGGTGATTTAGAATTTTCTCAAATAGTTTCGTGTAACCATATTTTGGCATAACCTGTATTTTGTCTTGAAAATATCTATCATCATAACCCAAAACAACTGGTACTCTGCTAATGACCGACCCATCAACTTGCTCAATAGGAATACCCCATTGCTTTGCAGTATAGTTAATAAAAACTTTTTCAAAAATATATTGTCCAAGCTCTTTTATAATTTCGTCTGAGTTATTCATAATTTCCATGACTGATATTACCTGTCTATCCAAAAAGATTTCTATAAGTCTTTTTTTAATTATATCCGCTTTTTCTTCTGAAAATAGTTTTTCGATTGATGTGAAGTTAAATGGTATTGGAACCAATTGTCCATCAATTCTGCCTAAGACTCTATGTTCATAGGAAAACCAATCTGAAAAGCGTTTCAGGTATTCAAAAACATAATCTAAATTTGTATGAAAAATGTGTGGTCCATAACGATGAACATATATGCCATTTATATCCATATCCTCATACATATTACCTGCTATATGGGACCTCTTTTCAAGTAATAATACTTTTTTGTTTTTCTCCTCAGCAAATTTTCGGGCAGCAACAGCACCTGCAAAACCACAACCGATAACTATAATGTCAAACATAATAATTCACCTTCTTTAGAAATTTAAAGGGCACAGAAAAACGTATTTTCATTCATTTTTAATATATTCGCTATTTAACTTATAACCAAATGCACATACGTCAATTCAAATATGTCAATTCTTATATAAACTTTATCGAGGCAGATTTGTTACTTGACTTGCAATAATTCCCTATTCATTAAGCCTTCATAGTATCATTGATTTGAGATATTTATGCTCCTTAATAACTCCTGTGCCCCTTTATGTTCAGGATTTAATAAAATAGCTCTTGATAAATCATCCCTAGCTCGTATTTTGTCATCTAATTTTAAATATAATGCGCCACGATTATACCGAACCCAAAACTCAGAAAAATCTAATTCTAGTGCTTTATTATAATGTAGCAATGCCTCATCTAAACTTTCTTCAGTAACATGTAAACAAAAAGCAAGATAATAATGCATATCTTTATCGTCAGGATATTTATTTATTAATTGTAAAAGTATCTTTTTAGCTTCGTTATAATTTAAATTATCGACTAATTGCATAACATGTTTCCTTGCAGAGGAAATGTCAGTCATTTCATTCTTAAAAGGCAGGTTTGAATTCATACTGATATATTTGTAATAGTCTTTATCATAAGTCCATATATTTTTGGCTACTAAACCACTATTATTTTCATATACTATATTAAAGCCAAGCATTTCTAATCTTTGAATATTCTCTTTATATTTTTTTTGTTGAACTTTATTTACCCCATAACCACTGGGCATTTTAGGAAGATATATATAATCAGAAGCTATAATGCCAATTAAGTTATTATCACTTATAGCCTTATATCTGGCTAACTTTATATTATCTGCGTTTATATCTTGTAATCTGGGAAAATAATCTTTACCAGAGGCGTACGCAGTCCTACCCAGCAAACTTTCAAATACAGTTCGTTCATCCTCTAACATTGAAACAACATCAGTTGCTTTTGTATTTTTAAGTACCCAATGAAATAAATCCCGCTCTTCAATTGAAATTTTCGGTGTATATTTCACTCCCGCGATACTTGCTGAACTACCAATACCAAAAGCTAATGACAATACTGCATTAATTAAAGTTAATAATATAGCTACCTTAACAAAATTATTGCAAGTACTCCTAGCCCACATTTCTTTTAAAATTAATACAAATAGAATAGGTAAGCTTACCTGTAGGATATTAAGAGATTTATGCAAGGTGTCAGAAGCAAAATTAGACAATAAACTTGCCATTATTGCAAGAAAACAAAAAGATAATAAGGGAAACCATTCTTTTTTCTTTATAAGAAGAATTGATAAAGGTAAAATTGCTACTGATACTCCACATGTGTCCACTATAAAACCAATATTATGAAAAATATTATCAGTTATACTTGTCACATTACCTACTGGACTTCCACCCTGGATAAATGCATTGATCGTATTAACATAATGTGGCAATATGAATACTAATTGAAGCACCCCAAATACAAGAACATAAGTAAACCATTGTTTAACTACGGCCTTTTTAACTAAAACATCTTCACGACTCAACGACTCAAAATACCTAATTAACAACCCAATTACAAATGCGGGTAACAAGAAAAGTGCCACAAAAAAGCTACTTGAAACTATAAAGGCTAACATGATAGATATCATAAAAAAATATTTTCTCGAATGATGAAAAGCAAATGGTCTAACAAGGATATATAACGCATATATTGCAGGGACTATATGTTGAGGTAGCCACAATAAAGCAGCAAAAACAGGAAAAAGATGGTTCGGCACTCTGAATAGGATACCCAAAAACGAGTTGGCAATATAACTATCCCATCCATAAAAGCTAATCCCAATTGAGAGTCCAGATAGAAATAATAAGAAGGATAGAATTCTCCATTTGTTCTCTTTAAAAATTTCACTAACAAGATAATAACAAAGAATAACATAAATAATGCCACCCCAAACAAATTGAGCAACCACCATCTGTATTACGGCTCTTGGGAATAACGAAGCAAGGCAGGCTGGAGCTATATAGTACCCGGTGTAATACTGAAGCGGTACTCCAGGAGCAGCATAGTGAAATGCAGGCATCCCATTAGCCATAAGACTAGTAACTATCGCTACATGTTTTTCAAAATCAAATACATTTGTCCCCATGAATATATGCCCATTACCAGCAGTAATTTCTAATGAACCAATGAGATATGGAGCATAGACAATTAATGATCCAATAAATGCAATAACCCATATATTAAATGGGATAGCAATATTTAATGAAATTAATCCCTTCATTTCATGCTCTTCTTTAAAAATTGTTTTATATTTATTTTTATTGGCAAATGTAATTATTATAATAATTAGCAAAGCAACTATCATTGAAATCTTAAGGCTTGATGTCGTAGACAGTCCTATTATTCCAATAAATAACGGTGCACCAGCAAAACCTAGCACTAAAGACCAAAATAACTTACTCGTAAGATTTTGTATTTGCAAAGGGATTATTAAACAATATCCCACAATAAAATAAATAAGACCAAGAAGCAAAAATGCAGTAATTTGAATTACTGATGCTTCCATACTCTATATCTCCAATCCTAAGAAGTTATAAAATGTTTGAATTTTAAATTCTCAAAATAACTTCCAAATATTTAATTCCTTCATAATAGCTTAATAATAATTGCTACATGCTAAATCATATACCAAATATTATCCTCTCGACACCAGCACAAAGCATGTGGCCTGCTAGGAGGTGCACCTCTTGAATGCGTGGCGTACTGTCTGACGGTGCTTTTATTAACACATCACATATTCCGTTCATCCTGCCACCATTCTTACCTGTAAATCCAATTACCTGACACCCAATTTCGCGTGCAATATCTATGGCATATATAATATTAGGTGAGTTGCCTGAAGTACTAATAGCTATTAAAACATCACCTTGTCTTGCCATAGCCTTCATTTGCCGGGCAAAAACATATTCTGGCGGGTAATCATTTACCAGCGCCGTTAAGATTGACGTGTTAGTGGTAAGAGCACATGCCCTTAAAGGTTCTCTTTCAAGCATGAACCTTCCAACCAGTTCACCAGCCCAATGCTGAGCATCAGCGGCCGAACCACCGTTACCTACCAAATATAATCCCCCATTACTTTTCAAACAACGTACAACAAGCTTTACAGCCTCTTCAATATGTTTAACAAATTCCACGTCGAGCGTAGATATCACTTGTTGAGCCGTTGCAACCTGTTTCAATAATAAATCTCTCATGTTATCACCTTAAAAATATTTAAAAAAATATATATAATTTTTTCATAACCATAAATTTTAAGTTAAGATTAAATTCTTAAAAATCGTTCTATTTTTTCAAACTGCTTCTCCCAATTTAATTCCTTTACTATCGCTTTCCGGCAATTACCTACCATTGTTTCGTACTCAAGTGTGCCATAAATTCGTAACGCCTGTTCAATAGAACGGCAAAAGGAATCATAATCCCACCTATCCATAACAATACCACACTTATAACGATTGACTAATTCCTTGCATTGAGGATGTGGAGCAACTATAGGAGGCACACAGTCAAAAATTGATTCAAAAAACTTATTTGGCGCTGCATATAGAAAATTATCATTAATAGGATTCCACATAACTATACTATAGGCATAATTCTTACGTAACCTTGCTAATACAATGTTTTCAACATATCCCAGATAACGTTCGGCACCACAGAGTTTAAAAAAGCTTTCAGTTAAAATTTGTTGATTGTCACCACCAATTAAACCATATAGATCGATGGGATAATCTTGTACTTTATTATTTAAGTAATAATCGGCAAAAGTTAGATCCCGATCAATTGTGCCAGCATATAATATCCTACCATTTCTCTGATCGGAAGGTAAGGGACTGAATTCATAATCGTGATTAGCACAGTTATACAAGATAACAGATGGGATATTTTTATACCCACGTAATTCAATGTCCCTTTTGGCCCGGTTCTCCTCAGGATAAATAATAAGGTCCACCAGTTTATCAATACGGCGGTTTAATTCAATATCAAACATGCCATAAGCCGAGGTAGATTCAATGGCATAATATATCACATAACGGGGCCTGTAAGATATTTTCAATAAAACAGGCAGACTATAGGTGCAAAATATAACCAATATATCCGGCTTAAACTTATTAATTTTTTTTGTAGAATTACTGATATATTCTACCCTGCCGGGACTGCTATGAGGGTGAAATGTGGTATAAATTCTCTTTACATTAATTTCTGCGATAAGATTTTCCACTGGCGGTTTCTCTGGTTGATCCGGTTCCAACAGGACACTCTCAGCATGTCCGATATATTCACTAAGGGATTTCATGAAAGAAAGAATCTGTGGACTTCCGTAACCTACGCTAACATCGGACACGCCAAGTATTTTTAATTTTGAACTCATTATAATAACCTCATTAGCAGGAGCTATTTTTACTTATTTGCATTAGACTTTTCACTAGCTGGTTGGCGTTGTGTTTTTGCCTATATTTAATGGTAAATTCCTGAGCTGTCCGTTGATAGTGTGGATAATTATCAATCATATCCCCCATTAGCTTCGGAATCTGTTCTGGAGATGAATAAGCAAGGCCTATAACACCTAAAGGTAATTTCTCAGATATGGAATCTTTTTTAATAAAATTAAGTGTAATATCAGAAATAGTAATGGTAAAGTCTCCAAAAGCATTACTGAAACCCAGCCATATTCTCTTTGAAAGCGGGTCAATTCGAACCAACCCTGAAACATTTCTTGTAATATTTCTACCTAAAACAAAAGAATGGCTTGAGATAGATCTTTTATACTGGTCAAGCTGGTCTACGTATACTTCCGCATACACCCCAGGCCGGGTTGTTTCATCAAAGCAAAAAGATATCAGAAGATTTCCCGCTCCTTCAGGTATATCCATCCAGCAAAATGATTTTGCAGACCTACCCCCGAATATCAGGTTACTCTTAGTCATAGGATTTAATTTTTTATTACCTAAATTTGCCCACTTCAATTTATTCCCATCTATATTCTGGATACTCTCCATTGTTCGGCTTATTTCTTTATGGTATTTATAGGTTTCATGGATAAACTCTTCCACCAGCCATGTACCTGCGGGCACGATAACCGGTTTGCCCGCGATTAAAAACTCAACCAGCGCGCCTGAACTTCTCGCGTAATAATTATCCTTGTCATAAAACAGAAGACCGATATCACCGGAAAGTATAAGATTGCAATATTCATCCGATGAAAGAGGCCTTTTAATTACTTGAATCTTATCATCAGGCATTATTTCCAACTGGTCTCTGGCAAAGACTATATCCGCATTATTTTCTAACCGTGTAAAAGCAAAATTTGATTGAAGGAGAAAACTGAGTTTTCCGGCATCAACATAATCCTCCCAAAGATCCCGAATGATTCCAGGTAAATATTGATACCCCTTTTCCCGCCTGGCGTCCCCGGCATATACTGCCTTAAGTGGATATCCTTTTTCTTTTTGAGCCATATATTCCTGAAATCTGTTGTTAACCGGTATGGGTAAAGTATTAAATTGAAAGATATTAAGACTGTTGTATTGGGTCGTTAACTTTTCAGTATCGGTAAAAAAACATACCTTTTGACCAGAAAGATTATTTTTAAAATGCAAAAAGGCGTTACGTAAGGGCTTAATATTATTTCTCTGGGTCAGGTACTCTGGTTCCCTGCCAAAATATAAATTTCTTCTAAACACCAGGTTCCATGACGGTTTAATTGAATCATTTTTTTTCTTCTTAAAGTAGTCGAGTAGGCCCATTAAATCAACTTCAGACAAAGTTGGAATGAATATTATATCTTCATTTTCCAGTTTAACCCGTTCGAATAAATTTTCGGTAGCCTTTCTAAAAGCTCTAATTCTTCTTAACTGATGAATATAAAAGATTAACTTACCTTTGTACTTTATAACAGCGATCAGAGGATGGATAATAACCTTGATAAAATTCAAAAATTCTTTCAATACATTTCCAATATAGCCTGTTTTAAACGGATAAAAGATTACATTAAGTAAACTTCTAAATCCTTTTGCAATCTTCGTTAAATAAATAAGTGGAATAAGGATAAAAAACCATGTAACAAGCTGACGTGCATTATAAGACTGCGAAAATAACAATTCCTTGTATTGATTTCTGACTAGCCATAGGAACCCCACAGATGAATACCCAAGAGATAATTTTAACCTTACTTTAATTGAATTAATCTTACTTTTAATCTTTTCAAAAAAACTGTATTGTTTATAAATGGTCCTGGATAGTCCCCAAAAATCATATTTATAAACAGGGTATACATCAGCAATATATTCTGTCTCACTTCTATCCAACTTAAAATCTCGGTTTGTTGCTAAAATAGTTTTTAATCCTTCTTCTTTGGCAGCCCGAAGAACATGAACGGCATATTCGTAATAATGACCACCAAATTCACGAATTGAGTGGTCAATTAATATGAACTTAGGCATTTAGAAACCTCTTCTAAACTATTTAAGATATTTTTTACACCTGGATGATTAGGGTCTAACTGTAAGGCTCTTAACAAATCCTCCTTGGCGTCTTTATAATTCCCAGTGTTAAAATAAAATGAACCTCTGTTATATCTAATCCAGAACTCATTAAATCCCATTTCTAGTGACTTATTATATAATTTAATTACATCTTCAGAACCTTTATTATTCATATGCATACAAAAAGCAAGTAGGTAAAATGCCTCAGCGTTATTTTCATCTCTTTGTACAATTTTATTTAATATTAACTCAGCGTTGTTAAACTGGCTATTATCAATCAGTTTCCTTGCCTCAGATATTAGAGATTTTTGCCTTTCTCTCTCCGCTAATTCATTTATTTCGTATCCTGAAACATGTATAACATGTTTTCGATATTCATCATTTTTAATCTTTTTACTTGCTAGGATATAACGAATTTTCTTCTTGTATTCTTTAGAATATATCTCTCCATCTACTACTTTTCCAGTTTTTAAATCCAAAAAACAATATCCATAACTATCTAATAATTCAACAAGTTCATTTAAACTACCACCAATGCCTTTAATGCCTTCCCCATGTGTCTCAATTACAATATCTGGTCCTTTACAGGATAATAAGTTAGTCATTCCTAAAACAGCTATATACTCTGCACCTTCTATATCAATTTTTATAAGATCTGGGAATACATTTTTCCTTATGCAATAGTCGTCAATTTTTACTGTCTGAATTTTTCTTTTTTCAGCATCCGGGTATTTATTGATAATACTAGCATTACCCGTTGAAGCTACACTTTTATATCCAGGTATAGCATAAAATTCGACCTCTATATCTGTCTTATCTCCTACAAAAATATTATTTAATAAAACAATATCTTCTAAATTATTAACCATAACTATTTCTTTTTCTTTTTCAATAACATCCGCATTGGCCTCAAATGAATGGACTTGTCCTTCTTCACCTACTAATCTTGCTAACAATGTTGTCATTACCCCATAAGATGCCCCAATATCAAAAACGATTCCACCTAATATTTTTGACAACTTAAATCCTATGAATGCATAAGGCTCGAAATCAAATCTCTGTCTATTGGGGGATACAGGTAGTACCCCCTCAAATGTCTTTGGTACAATCATATCCATACCATTAATATTTGAACTATGCAATTATTTCACCTCAAACATTTGAATATCTGGCATTTCTAATTATGGTGTAACATTTTATTAATTCCCTGATTCCCTTGTCCAATGAGTGTGCAGGCTTAAATCCGGTACTTTCTATTTTCTCATTGGATACGATATAGTCTCTTTTATCTGGATCTTCTCCGATGGGAGCCTCCATATATATAAACCCAGGTATTTGCTTTTTAATTTCCGCACATAACTCCAACTTCGAAAGATTCGCATCGCTCAGACCCACATTATACGGCTCATTTTTCATGCGATCAAAGTTTTTAATACCGTGCAAGAATGCACTGGCAACGTCTCTGATGTGGATATAATTACGCTTAAAGTGGCCCTCAAAAACAACTACCACACGATCGGTTACCGCGCGGTAAACGAAATCGTTTACCAGCAAGTCCACCCTCATCCTTGGTGAAGTCCCAAAAACAGTGGCCAGGCGGAAAGAAATAGCATTGCCAGCTTCAAGAATGGCTTTTTCCGACTCAACCTTAGTGACGCCGTACAGTGAAATCGGCTTGAGGGGAGTTTCTTCCGTGCAGAACTTGTCTTTCTCACCAATGCCGTAGCCGCTATTGGTACATGGATATAAAATGGCCTGGCCTCTTGAACGCAGGGATAGTAATAATTTTATTGCGTCATAATTAGTAGTCTGAGTGGCAATAGGATCAATTTTACACAAGGGTGCTCCTACTAAAGCTGCCAGTGGGATTATAATATCCGCATTCTTCATAACCTCTTTCATTGTAGCTTTATCGCGACAATCGCCACGTACCACGGAAAAGTGTTCATTTGCGCAACATTCCAGCAGACTATTTTGTTTGAACATAAAATTATCTAGAACCTTAACTTCATATCCTTCAGCTAAAAGTACAGGTACGATTACAGAGCCTAGATATCCGGCTCCCCCTGTGACAAGAATCTTTGTCGTCATAAATGTTATATCTCCTTTTCTTGGTTGTATTTTTTCAAATTAAATATTCGATATGATTTGGCAACCGGGCGCGTTAATCCGGAACGAAAGCTCGTAATAGCCTTTAAGCCTTTCTCTGACGGCTTCCTTCTTTTCAGGAGGGACAAATAAAAGGACAAAACCTCCGGCTCCCGCCCCTAAAAGCTTGCCGCCGATGGCGCCGGCCTCTCTACCAGTTTCGTAGATAAAATCTATATCGCTGTTTGATATGGAATCCTCCAGCCTTTTCTTCTCAAGCCAGGAAAGGTGAAGCAGCCGGCCGAATTCCTCAATTGGCTCGTTGCCCGTCAATATGTTATAACCTTTATCCACCAGGGAGAGCATTTTTTTGAGCCGTTCCTTATTGTCATCCATTCTATCAATTTGCTTTTTTACAATATTGTCTGCCCGCCTTTTTACGCCCGTAAAAAATATCATCAGATGCTCCTGAAACTCATTTATCCTTGCGGGAGACAGTGGCAGCCGGTTGACCACAATGTCTCTCTCGCTGCGAAATTCGATAAGATTGAACCCTCCCACCGCGGCAAAGGTCTGATCCTGGCAGCCGATATTTTCTTTTAAGACATTCCGCTCCATGGCAATCGCATCGTAAGCCAGGTCTATACCATGGATAAACCGACCTCGGTAAGCATAAAGAGCTTGCAACAACGCCACCACAAACGTGGACGAGGAGCCCAGACCTGTAAACGCGGGCAGATTGGCAAAATAATTTATTTCTACATCTTCAGTAATTTCACATCGTCTCAGGCATTCGCGAAAAGGCGCATGTGCAATTTCGTCGATGGATTTTACCTGTTCAACTTTGCTGTAAGAAACCCTTATCGGATATTCAAACAACTGACCAATACGTTTACTAACTGCTATATAAGCAAACTTGTCAATGGCCGTACCGATAACAGCCCCACCGTGTTTGAGAAAAAACTCCGGGTAATCGGTTGCACCGCCCAAAAAACTGACCCTAACAGGTGCTCTTGCAATTATCAAAATTCGACATCCTTTCCAAAATTCCTACCAATAAAATCATCAGCTAGTTTAATACTTTCTTTTGTTCCAATATCTAGAAAAGGAGCGTTGCACTGGTGGACCTTTATAATGATTCCTCTTTCAAGCAAATAAGGGAATACCTCATTTTCGAAACTTAAAGGTAAATTTGGTGGAAATTCATCTATAATTCTTTTCTTTATCATGTAGATGCCAGCATTGATTATTCCTTGGCCAGATGTTTTTTCGGTAAACTTTAATAAGCGCATATCACTATCAACTACCATTGATCCATACCGTGTAGCATCATCAACATGTACTCCTATAATAACAACATCTGTATCCTCTCTATTCAAAGTTTCCAGAGCTGGCTGCAAGTCGGCTAAAACAATAGAATCCCCATTGGTTATAATAAATTTCTCATATTCGGATACTGTTTTTGATGCAAATAGGAACGCACCTGCAGTGCCAAGTGCAGTGTCCTCAATAACATAGGATAGTTCCATATCACTTTTATCCCTGACTGTTAGATAAACCTCAGCCACATTGGCGTTATGCCCAAGGGATATGACAGCTTTTCTCAGCCCCTGCTGTTTAAAGTAAAACAAAACCCATTCGATGAAAGGTTTTCCGTTTACCGGAATAAAGGGTTTTGGGACGTTCGGGTAAAGATCCCTGATCCTCGTTCCTTTGCCACCGGCTAAAACAACAACCACAGTATCTTGCATATCTAACTTTTTTTCAAACAATTGCTTCTCCCCTATTCAAACCAGTCACAGCTTCTTGTATGAACTTAATAACTGTTTCTTGAGAGTTCGGTACTATGCAATATTTTTTCAGCTTATTAATATTTACATCATACCTTACAAAGGGGCTGCCCGGCTTAACCGGCACATCTCTCCCTAAAAGAGTAATCACGTCGGAAAGCTTAACCAACCCATTTCCGCATACATTAATTATCTCGTTTTTAATGCCGATATCAACCAGATAAAAAATAATTTTCGCCGCCTCGTCCGTATGTAAGTACTGCAATTGACTGCCTGGGTCAAGCCACAATGGCCCGCCGGTTAATATGTCATGGATCGGGTTCTTTTTTAAATTAGGCCCGACAAAACCGCCAAACCTGATAATCATCCAATCCTTGGCGCAATGTCTGACACATTCCTCCGCCAGGTATTTATGAAAACCGTATATACTCTGTTTTGATATATCTATAGCTGTATCTTCATCGGTTAAATCTGGGTTTGAACAATCAGGATATACATCGCATGAGGAAAACAACAGATACTTATTAAAATTAAAATCCTTCAAAGATTCACGTACGCTTAAAACAGATAATTTAAAATCCAATACCGGATCTTCTTTGCCTAAGTATTTTTTTGAATTGCCATTCGAATTAATTAAAATGTCACATGAGCTACCGATATAATTATTATAATTTTGCCTTGAAATGACTCGATATTCGAACATGGATTTCTGGCAAAAGCGGACAACTGCAGATCCGATAAAACCTTCTCCACCTATAATATAAATCATTATTTAACCACCTTAAGCCGACTGGTTTATAAATTCTTTATAGGCTCTTACTACTTCATCAGTTGGGCCGTATTGCATAATCTCTCCTTTTTCTAGCCATACCGCTTCTTGACAAATATTGCTCACCTCGGAAATATCATGGGAAACAAATAAAATACTTACCCCTTCTTTTTGAAGTTTAGCAATTTTATTCTTGCATTTTTCTTTAAAATTTGCGTCACCCACTGCTAACACTTCATCTACAATTAACATATCAGGCTTAACCGCTATTGCCACAGAAAAACCTAGCCTGGCCTGCATACCAGACGAATAATACTTCACTGGAATATCTATAAATTCCTTTATTTCCGCAAAATCAATTATTTCATCGAATCTTTGATTTATCTCTTTTTTTGACATTCCCATGATCATACCGCTTAAAAATACATTATCGCGCCCGGGAAAATCAGGATTAAATCCGGCACCTAATTCGATTAATGCTGATTTTGTCCCGTTTATATTAATAAAACCGGTAGTTGGTAACATTGTTCCGTTAATTATTTTTAGCAGGGTGCTTTTTCCTGACCCGTTCTTACCTATAATACCAAGGCTTTTCCCTTGTTCGAGAGTAATATTTACGTCTTTCAACGCCCAAAATTGCCTATCCTTTTTAAATTTCTTTGCTTGAATTATGGAAGTGATAAGATTTGAAAATCTATCCCCCCTACATTCATGAAGTATAAATTTCTTACTAACATTTACAACATCAAGAAGCAAACTATAATACCTCCGCGATCAAAGGTTCAATTTTCTTGAATACAATGTAGCCAAAAATAAAAACCCCAAGGGAGATTATCATTGCAGATAAAATATCACTTCCACTGGGCGCTTGGCCGGTTAAGAGTAAATTACGCTCCATGTCGACAATCTGTCCTATAGCGTTATACTTAAAATATATCCTAAATTCTTCAGGCACCTGAGATATGCTATAAAATATTGGCGACAAATACATCCAAAGCATTAATAATAAGCCTGTCACTTGGCTAACGTCACGATATAATACATTTAAAGCTGAAACGAGGTAGGAAAAACCCAATGTGAAAATAATATGTATTATTAATATAAGAAGTAGCATCCATGCGTTAATATTAATATTCACTTTATATATATATAGTAATAAAGCAACTGGAACCATTGAAAAGCACAGATCTACCAATCTCGCTAAGACAGTAGCTGTAGGTATGATTATCCTGGGGAAATACTGTTTTGATAGTAGACTAGCTTGTCCAGTTAAACTAGTTGATGCAGATCCAACAGAATTGGAAAACAAATTCCAAAAAGTCAACGCTGTAAAAAGAAAAACGATATAGGGAATACCTTCAATTCCTGATGCCCTGAAAACATTTTCAAAAACAAACCCCATTATTAGGGCCATTACCAATGGATTTATTATTGCCCAATACAATCCTAATATAGTTAATTGGTAACGTGCCTTTACATCTCGCATCGCCAGGGCAAATAAGAGATCCTTGGAACGAATTATGTTATTATATATACTTCTTTTTGATTTAATCATTTTATCCATTTAAATATAAAGTAATATTTATTTTTCTAATAACTTTAACGCATCTTCAAGATCAGGATGATCTGGATTTAGGTCTTTGGCTTTATTTAGGTCTCTCTGAGCCATATCCATATATCCTAGTTCACATAATAAAATACCACGATTATAACGCACCCAAAACTCATCAAAACCATATTCAAGAGCTAAACTATAGCATTCGAGTACTTTATTATATTCTTTTTTTAAGTTTTGCAAGCAAAATGCTTTCAAGTAATTCCATTCTGGCTCATCATTTTTAAATTCCAGCAAACTATCAAGTATATAAAGGCATTCTTCATATTTTAATTCATTAATAAGTTTCCGGATAGCATTATTATATGCCAATATTGTTTTATTGAGTTTATCAACTTTTTTTCAATTTCAATTAAATTTTTTGTTTGCTTAAGTGCAATTTTTTTTATATATTGAGTACTTGAAAAAGTATTGCTTTTTATGTCTTTTCGCCCATTAACAATTTCCAGCGCCAGCTTAGCATTTTCTAAAGCACTTTTCTTTAAATTATCTGTAGTATGTAATAAATAATTGCTTACCTCTTTACGCTTATTATATAGATTTTGCAATAAATAATACACATTGTCTGCATTTATATTTTTTATATCTATTAAAAAATCTTTCATCCCCGCCATATCCATAATATTTTTAACTTTTTGATCATAGACAAGGCCAATGACAGGAACATAATTCTTTATTGAAAAAATACATGAATGCAATCGCATACCTAGCACCAGATCACAATTTGCAATTATAGAGGAAATCTCAGATGGAGTATAATCACCTTCTAGTGAAAAAACCATATTAGAATCAATATACGTTTTCATTCGCGCAATAATAGTTTTATCATTACTTAAATCACCAAGAGCTGTATTAGTATCAAATGGGATAAATAGGATTATACCTTTAAAACTATTAGAAAATCTTTTAAGAGCTTTAGAAATCTCATGTTCAGTTCTTAATGGATCACCATAAAAATCCCAATTGCGTAAAACAACTCCAAGAACAGAATAACCATAGGGAATGTCTTCCTGAAAGAATATTTTTTTAACTCGTTCACTACTTACATTCTGCAACCTAAATGCTGGGTCTGCAGTAACTCTGACCTTATCTACACAACAACCAATATTTCTAAGAACGGATACAGAGACAGGATCCCTAACGGTACATATATCAGCCAACTCAATTGCCATGCGTGCATGAGCTATGGCCTCACTAGAATTAAAATTACTAGCACCAATTGCATATATCATACATGGCTTATCTAATAAAGCTGCAAGAAGAGGCAAACTAAAAATAAAAACACTAAACAAGGAATTATTATACGACAGCATTTGATTACCGTCATATTCTAAATACGAATTAAATAGCCCCCCTCCTCCGATAATTAATAAATCACAATTCTCAATAACCTGAATTACCTTATCAAGTTCCCTCCATGATACTGATCTTACTTTATAGCTACTTTCTGTATGTTCCGGCTTGTCTGATAATACAACAAAATCAATATTAGGATCAAAAAATCTCATATCGTTAAGCATGGAATTTAATACTGCTTCGTCGCCAATATTATTAAAACCGTAATAACCAGCTATTACCACTTTTTTCCCCATCATAAATCACCTGGCTATTTAATAGAAATACTATAGGACTTAAAGTCTAATACCATCACTTTTTGTTTCGTAATTTTTTACAAACCATCTAATAGTCTTATCAATTCCACTTTTTAGCTCGGTAAGACAACTCATACCCAAACTACTTAACTTCTTAACATCAAATATTTTTACCATTTGACCATCGGGTTTCGTCGCGTCCCAAACTATTTGTCCTTCAAACCCTATTAATCCTTTAATCATCTCTGCTAATTCATGAATAGAAATTTCCGTACCTGTTGAAATGTTCACTGGATTGCTTGAATCGTATTCTTCAATAAACCTGGGTATAAGTGCAGCAACGTCACCAGCGTAAACAAAATCCCGTTTCGGCGAGCCTGTACCCCACATTACTACTTGCTCCAAGTTATCTCTTTTTGCTTCATAGTATTTGCGGATCATGGCTGGTACAACATGCGATTCGTTATTTCGAAAATTATCATATTCTCCATACATATTACCCGGAATAAGTACCACGGAATTTAAACCGTACTGCTTGCGGTAAGACTGACTAGCCACTATGCCTAACTTTTTTGCAACAGAATAACCAGCACTCTCAAGCTGTGGGAAACCATTCCACATTTGCCCCTCGTCAATCGGTGAGGTTGCGTTTGCAGGGTAACTACACCCACCCATTGTGTAGATGAGTTTCTTAACTTTATGTTTTGCGGCTTCGTCAAAAACCAATGCGGTTAACAACGTGTTCCGGTAGTAAAAATCAGCAGGGTAATCCCTGTTTACACCAATCCCACCGGAATACGCAGCTAGATGAACTACTACATCCGGTTGCAATTCATCAAACATCTTACGAACCTGTACTGGATCCATAAGGTCATAATCTTTACTGCTAAGCCCTGTTACTCGCTCTTTACCATAACGTTCATGCAATATCGGGATCAGATGTCTGCCTAAAAACCCTGATGAACCTGTAACAACAATATGTTTAAATTTAACCATATTTCCCTCCAGGTATTACAATTAATTCTTTACTATCAGATTCCTTAATCCCTCATAACTTTGTGCCAACTGCGGCGCGGATTGCTTAGCCTGCTGCAAAAGGTCATTTGCCTCCTGCGCCTTGCCCTGTTTATCTTTCAATAGGCTGAGCCAAAGCGCCGCATCTCCTTTGGTTCTCTCATCCTGCAATCCTGCCTGTAAGTTTGCTTCGGCTTCTGTCCACATTCCTAGAATATATTGAGCAATGCCTACATTTAGTTTAACTCCTGGAGTTGGTGATAACAGTGGCGCGTCTTTCCAAAGCATTTTCTCCTGGTCATTCAAGCTGTCCATTTGACTTTGGATCCTGGCCGGCACTTGAACTGCTTTTTCAAAGTACTGTTTTGCCTTTTCCGGGTTTCCGCCGGCAAATACATTATATCCAACGACAAAATAAGTTCTTGCCAGCAACTCATACCACTGTATCTGAAAAGGAGCCAGGGAAAGGGCTTTTTCAGCGGCATTAACAGCTTCTTCATTATTCTTGTTTCCGTTTAAGTAAAGTCCGGCCAGGTCCGCGTAGCATTGTGCGTTGTACTTGCTCACCTTTACCGCTTCCTTCGCCTCAACCATACCTTCGTCAAGCTTCCCCTGTTGTGCGTAAACGCGGGCGAGGTTACTGTGATATTCGGCATTCAGGGAACTATATGAACTCGCTTTTTGTAATAAAGATACACCTTTATTAATGTCTTCTTGATTAATATTTTGCTTCTGAAAGTAATGTCCTGCCTGCAATGCGTAATTGCCTGCGACCGCTAATGTGCCCGTGTAGAAAATTAACATTATTGATATTATTGACACACCAACCAGAACGGCATTATTAGGCGCTACATACGTCCTGCTCTTTTTCTCTTCCGTCCTGGCGCCTGTATAAATCCCAATGCCTCTGGCAAAGCCGAACATCGTCCATAAGACCATGGCGAGAGCGGAAAGGGAGAGGTCAAAGTCTATAACCGCGTGTAATCCAATGGAAACAGCAGCTATGGTAATTGTCCAGATTAACAAACGACCGGCGGTATTTTCTCTCGCGCCATGGTAAAGCCGGTGGGCGACAAACAGAAAACTTGCCCAGATCCCGAGAATGGCCAAAAGGCCGAGGATGCCGGCTTCCACCATGATCTGAAAGTAATGCCCGTGCACCTGATTGGAATTGTACAGGTAACTCTGGTAGGCGCGGTAGGCTTCCTGCCAGCCGCCGCCGCCCCAGCCGATAATGGGCCGCTCCTTGAACATTTTCATGGCGTCCTGGAAGAAATACATGCGCTCGGTGGCATTGCGAAGACGGATTTCCCCGGCCAGAGTTTTAACGGCGTCGCTGTGGCCGCTGACGTAAACGCCGGCTCCGGTGCAACCGGCTACAATGACAAGCGCCGCTACGGCCAGAACGACATTCCTGTGAGCGGCAATCCACTGTAATAAGCCTTTTCTCTCGGCAAAGCTGTATAGTGCCTGCCCTGCCAACGCCAAAGCCAGCCCTACAAACATCCACAGCCAGGCCAGCCCCATTTTGCCGCCGGCCACGGCGGCCAGGAACCCCCAGATGGCCAGGAAAGCGGGTATACCGGCAAAAATAAAATGGATAAATACAGGTATCCTGGTGCCCTTGGGCAAACCGATTAGAAAAAGGATAAATACGGCTGAAAAAACCAGCAGGCCGCCGTTGGACTTGGTGCCCAGAAGCACGGCAAATAACACTAAGTTACCCGCGGCATAAAGATATTGATAAAAACTGCCCAAATTCAACCAGGCGGGGGCGCCTTTTATTGATGATGGCGCACCGGCCCTGCGCCAGAGGTAAAAACCGATAAACGTCACCGCCGCCAGGTAGCTGGCCAGGGCGTTGGGATACTGGAAAGAGGAATAAACCCGCCCGTTCAGGAAGCCGTCCTTAATGTTGACGATCCCGGTGGCGGTGGCCAGGCCGGCCAACGCCACGCCGACGGCGCTGATATATATGACGTGCAGGATGGTTACAATATCTTGCTCATCCCTGACCAGCCGCGAGGCCAGCCAGTAAACCAGGAAATACAGGGTGGTCTTGACCGCTTCGTCCACCGCCAGGCCGTAGTTGGCGGCCTGAAAGGCTGATACAAGATAAACTGCGGGAAAAGCCAGGACGCAGTAATCCAGCGGGTGGGAAAGAAAGCTGTAATCACGCTTCGACCACTTCCACAGCCAGGCTAACCAGAAAATGACGGCGGCAAAAATCAAGGCCCGCTCTTGTTCGGGCTGGAAGAAGAGTCCCCTGAAATAAGGAGGCAGGAACAGTAAGATCGCCAACCCCCAGAAGGCTATGGCGTGGATAATTTCCCACTGGTCACTTTCCGGTGTTTTCTTCACCGCCGCGGCTTTCTTTTTTCCCTTTGCGCTAACTTTAGACACTTATTACAATTCTCCTAATACAGTATTCATGATACTGTTGTAATTGCATGAGAGCAGAATTCTACACAACCTTACTAAATTCCTTCCAATCCGACCATTTTTTTAATCGGGTATGCTTTTCATCCCAAATAGCGAAACCAGTCTCTCGTAATTTCCGCGATAGAATCTTCTGTCCATAAGGGAGCCTCCCGCCAGTAATCAATATTTTCCAGAAGCGTTGCAACTCCCTGTTCAAAAGTCACTGCCGGTCTCCAGTTCAAATATTTGATGATCTTGGAGATGTCCGCCAGGGAACAGTCCGGCTCCCCCGGACGCTTTGGAATATAAACTTTGTCCCCTCCCAAAAGCTCCACCAGCCGGTTTATGCTGTATGTTTTTCCACTGCCCACGTTAAAGATTTCTCCGGAACAACCGGATTCAGCCGCCGCGTAATAGGCCCTGGCCACATCCGTGACATAAGTGAAATCTCTGGTTTGGGTCCCGTCTCCGACGACTGTAAACGGCTTATTGTGAAGCTTTTGAGCCAGAAAAACGCCAAAAACAGCGCCGTAAGAGCCGGCGGACGCGGAGCGCGGTCCGTACACGTTAAACAACCTCAGTGATACCACGGGCAAATGATAAATTTTCCCCCAGTGCAGCACATACTGTTCTCCAATGTGTTTGGTCAGCGCATACGGATGTTCCAAACGGATCTCCGCCGTTTCAGGCGTCGGAAGCAAAGAGGGGAGCCCGTAGCAGGAAGACGAAGCGGTGTAGATAAACTTTTTCACATGATGTGTTCTGGCCGCCTCTAAAACGCGCACCGTCCCGTCCACATTTGCCCTGTGGTACTCCAGGGGATTTTGAATTGACGGGACGACATCGGCCAACGCGGCCAAATGAAAAACGTAGTCCACTCCTTCAAAATATCGCGCTATGTCACCGGAAGCGACGTCGGCTCGCACAAAGCGCACGTTATTTTTGTTTCCCCGGATCAGGTCCAGGTTTTGCGCCCTTCCTGTCGATAAATTGTCAATAACAATCACTTCATGATCTTTACTGATCAGATATTCCACCAAATGGCTGCCGATAAATCCCGCGCCTCCGGTGACAAGAGATTTCAAAACGGTTTCACACCCTTTAAAGAAAAATGCCCGCTTCATAGACGGGCTTGCTCATAAAGCTAATCTTATGTTAACAAATTAATTAGAAAAATGTCAATATGAGAGACTGTTGTTAAATTTTTATGATCACGTCGCCGCTGGTCAGCGCTTCGACGGTGTCGTACATATTGGTGATGGTCCCCACCCGGAGCTTGTCTTTCAGGCCGTAATAGTCCAGGCAGGTGCCGCAGGACCTTATTTCCACCCCCAGTTCAGCGAGCTTGGCCAACGACTGCAGCACGGGGGAACCTTCCGTCGTCAAATGGACGCCTTCGTTCAGGAACATGAGCAGCCGGGGCTTGTTGGTGGCGGAAGGCAGGGTATTGATGAATCCTTCAATCAGAATTTTGCCCAGTTCGTCATTAATGCCGATCTTGTTGCAGGTAATAAAAAAAGCAACCCTGGAATTCGATTCCTTTTTTGTCGGCTCTAGAAGTTCTTCACAGGCTGCGCAGCCTTCTTTTTGGCGGATGGTCAACTTCCAGCCGCCGGCGTCCGGGGTCTCGACCATGGAACAGTTGCAGCCGTCACAAAACTTCCTGATATTTTCTTTTGGGATCTCGTCGTCCACCAGCACCGCGAACTCTTTTTCACCGGCGTCAACCGCCTTTTTGGTCAGCAGCACCGGTTCCGGGCAGGCCAAGCCTCTCGCGTCGATTATTTTCATTTTAGTTTACCATCTCCTTACGGGAAATTTCAGCCAGGGCTGTTAATCCTTTTGCAACCTCGGCGGCGTTATTGAAGCAGCCAAAAGCGAACCGGACGGTTCCCCGCGGGTGGGTTCCAATTGTGTTATGCGCCGCGGGCGCGCAGTGCAAGCCGGACCTGCAGGCGATGTCAAAACGCTTGTCCAGCAGGTACGCTACCGTTGACGGCGCGCAACGGGAAATGTTGAAGCTGACAACCGACACTCTTTTGTCCATGTCGCCAGGCCCGTACAGTTCCACACCTTCAATTTTCCCCGCTTCTTTGATAAACATCCCGGTTAACTTCATTTCCTCTCGCCTGATATTTGACACGCCTTTTTCTAAAACATACTGCACGCCGGCGCCCAGGCCGGCGAGGCCGATAATGTTCAGGGTGCCGGACTCAAACTGGTCCGGTAAAAAATCGGGCTGGATTTCTCTTTCGGAATTACTGCCGGTGCCGCCCCTGACAATGGGTGAAAGCTCGATCCCTTCCCGCACGTACAACCCGCCTGTGCCTTGCGGGCCCAGGAGGGACTTGTGGCCGGTAAAGGCCAGCATGTCGATGTCGCCGGACGCCGCGTCAACCGGATAGGCGCCCGCTGTTTGAGCCGCGTCCACCAGTATGCGGCTCCCATACCTGTGAGCTATTTCAGAAATAGTAGCAACGGGGGCTATGGAGCCGGTCACGTTGGAGGCGTGGTTTACCACGACCAGTTTGATTTTTTCTTTTTTGAGAATATCCGCGAAGGCTGCCGGGTCCACCAGACCTTCCCTGTTTGCCCGGACGGTAAATATTTTTATTTGCCCGCGCTGCTCCAGGTAACGGAGCGGGCGCATCACGCTGTTATGCTCCATGGAGGTGGTGACAACCTGGTCCCCCTTTTCCAAAAAACCGTTTATGGCTATGTTGAGGCCTTCGGTGACGTTTTTAGTGAAGATGATCCGGGCGCTGTCTTTGATCTGAAAAAGCCGCGCCAGCAGTTCGCGGGTATTGAAGACCAGCTCGCTGGCCTTTATCGCCAGCCTGTGGCCGCTCCTGCCGGTGCTCCCGCCGATGTTGAAAAAATAGTCCGCCATGGCCTCAATCACCGCTTCGGGCTTGGGAAAACTGGTGGCGGCGTTATCAAAGTAAATCATCCCGGTACCGCACCCCCGTTGATTGAAATAATTCAAGCGCCCTGCCTAGCAATGGTTCTTCTACTCGCAGCGACATCCCGCACTCGGAAGAAATTTCTTTGGGAGTGGGAATCAATTCATGCGGAATACAAGCTTTCTCGAGTTCACTTTTCGCTTTGATCACATCATGGGTTGACTTAAATACAATCACTACCGCTTGCGGCAAGGCATTTTCCTTCTTCCTGTCATCTCACTAACCCTTACTATCTTACCATACAACTGCTTTATGATTTAAATAGATTTATTTTATGCTGATTTAGCAATCGATAAAATAAATTTATAAGTAATTTATCGTATAAACTATAAATCCGCCTCCTTTTAAATTAGGAAGCGGATTTATACCGAAGTTTACTCGTCTCGAATTATTCTGACTCCTGACTCCTGAATACTTGTTAGTTAACTAATTACCCGGCGAGCGCCTAAATACCTTTCACGATAATAAGGGGTGGACAATGAAGTTATACAAACCTCGCCGGCGCCGGAACTGCCGTGAATGAACTGGTTGTCGCCGATATAAATGCCCACATGCGACGGGCCGCTCTCATAGGTGCTGAAGAAAACCAAATCCCCCGCTCTCGGCTGGCTAACCCGATAACCTTCATCAAACTGCTCGTCGGCCGCGTGAGGCAGGTCAATGCCGAAATGGCCAAAGACATAACTGGTAAATCCCGAGCAGTCGAAGCCCCTTGGCGAACCACCCGCCCAAACATAGGGCGTGCCCAAAAATTGTTCCGCATAAGATACTATGGTCTGTCCTTTTCTATCACCTGCCGCCCCGCGGCTTGGAGTAAAAGTCGCAGGATTGAACCGCTCCAAAGCCTGTATTGTTTCTGGTCCAACAATACCGTCAACCGTCAACCCGCAATCCGCTTGAAATCTTATAACCGCGTTTAATGTGGCAGGGCCGAAATCTCCATCCAGCGCGCTGTCGTAATAGCCATACGATTGCAATTTCGTTTGAACCTTCAAGACATCGTTCCCGGACGCGCCTTCTTTCAAAGCCTGTCCCGCGTACACCGCTGTGGCTGTGAGAAATGTAACAAGCAAAAAAATACTTAAGGATATCGACAGCTTTCTCTTAGACACTGCATCACCTCGTTGATAAATATTTCCCGTTATAGTTCAGGTGGAACATTTCACGCAACTTTTACCAAAAAAATTCGACACAAATTTCAAAAATCCTTTTTAAATTTCAAGAAAATTTTATCTATATCAAGAATCTAATTCGCTGTGTTCATGTCCGGCTCCAACTCTGTTTCGTTATCGCAACCCGGCTTAAATGCCACAAAAAAAGTAGTTCCCGTTGGGCCGGTTTTTACATTGATAGCTGCGTTGTGCCTGGCCACGATGCTGTAACACACGGACAGCCCCAGGCCTGTCCCGTTTTCTTTGGTAGTAAAGAAAGGATCACCGATTTTATCAAGCACATCGGGTTCGATGCCCGGGCCTTGATCCTGCACCGATAAAACCACCTCATCACCGTCCATAAATGTCCCGACGGTCAAGTTCCCGCCGGGTGACATCGCTTCCAGCCCATTTCTAACAAGGTTTAAAATAAGCTGGCGCATTTCCCTTTCATCCAGGAATAAATCTGAAATATCTCCAAGCTCAAATTTTATATTTTTATCGAAGTTTATCGCATCAGCCAGGATTAAAGGTGATAAAGCTTCCACTATTGAATTAAGATTCTGCATTTTGAAATTCACCACCCTGTTTCTGGCCAGGGAAAGGTACTCCGTTATTATCGAATTCGCTCTATCCAGTTCTTCGACCATCAGATTAAAGTATCCCCTATGTTTAATATACTCATCTTTTCTTTGAAGCATTTGTAAGAAACCGCGCACCGTGGTCATCGGGTTTCTTATTTCGTGGCCGATACCGGCGGCCATTTCTCCAACCAGGTGCATCCGCTCCAGCCGCTCCATTTCCTTTTCAACTTTTTTACGTTCGGTGATGTCTTCCGCGATTTTAATAAAATTAGTGATTGCGCCATCGGGGTTTCTAAAAGGCGAAATGGTGGCAAATTCCCAGTAATCATCACCGTTTTTCTTCTTGTTGCAGAATTCACCCTGCCATACACCGCCCGATTGAATTACCTCCCAAAATTTTTCGAATTCATCAGAAGCAAGCCCGCCGGGTTTCAACTCTTTTCCGATGGCGTTATCATATGGATAACCAGTTATTTCAGTAAATCTCGGATTGACATACTCGATTTTGCCTTCTGTATCTAAAATCATAATGATATTTGGACTTTGCTCGACGACACTGGACAATTTCTGATTTTGCCGCTCCGTCTGTTTCCTATGTTCAATCTCTTCATTGAGAGATAATATGTTCTCTTTTAACTGCTCCTGGTACTGCACATTATTATCTATTAGCACGCCGACAAACCAGCCGACTATGTACATAATACTGATCATGATTAAACTTGATTCAAAAGCCTGAAAGAAATACATACCTTTGGCAATCATTTCATAAACAACTATGAAAAAGGAACAAACAGTGGACATCACTATGCCAGCCGTTTTGCCCATAACTGAGGCGGCGAATAAGACCGGGAGGATAAACACTACTTTTAAGTAAAAAATATTTTCTTTCTCGATAAACAAAGTAGTTATCGCTATTAGCAGCGGAAAACTTATATATATAATATTAAATAATGATAAATATTTCCCATCCTTTTGCACTAAATGTTTTTCCAACTTGTATAACAGGATAATTAACCATATTAAATTCAATGACATGTAAAAGCAAATACTGCCCGTATTATAAGGGTTGATATTATTACCATAAAGCAATACGCCCAACAATGCGACAATGATACAAAAAATATGCATGATTGACAAATGATTAATTGATTCTTTTTGACTTTCTTTCATTACTCCTGCCATTTCAATATATCACCTCCTGATGTTACGCGTTAAAATGTATAAGGAGGCGGGGAAAACCACCTCCTTACCTTTTGGCTACCTTCTTAGCGACTCAGGCACCTCTGGTTGGTAAGACCCTATACCACAAGCAGACGCTGATGTTATACTCGCGAGCAGCAGCAACACTGTGACCGCAAATGCAAATAATTTGTGTTTCATAACATTTCACCCCCTTCCATGCCTAGTCTATATTTCCCACGCGTCTTTATCAGGTTTTTTAAATTTTGAAATTATTACGGCGAATAAAATCATTAGAATGGCCTGCGGTAGAGTAATTAATTTCCATAATAAGTAATCTGACAAGAATACCTGTTGATCTAGTTTTGTGATCAAAAAAAATGATTTATTTATCACCAATTCCAATATCGCCAAGGTAGTAAAACTCGCAAAGGCGGCAATAAAACTATTTAACTGTGTAGTCCTGGTGGCTTTTATAATAAAAAGGGCCAATAATAATGTAGCAGCAACTGAATGAAGACCAAAAGAATTTAGAGGTAGAGATCTTATTATAAAAATTATTATAGTCAGTGCCGTGCCGGCCACCGCTATGATTCTCCAGCGAAGCGGCACCCCGGCCAAAGCCAAACCAAAAGCCACAGTACCCATAATTTCAGGGATACCTTGCATAAAAAACAACAGTGTCTTTTCCATCTGTCAGTCCACTCCAACTTTTATAATTTTAGAGAAATCAACTCATATTCTCCACGCGTCTCTGTCGGGTGCTTTATACTTTGAAATTATCAATGCAAATAAAATCATCAGTATAGCCTGCGGCAGGCCGACCAATTTCCACAACAATTCATTTGATACGAAAACTTGTTGATCGAGTTTTGTGATAAGAAGAAACAATTTAATAATTACAAATTCCAATGTCGCCAGAGTGGTAAAACTCGCAATAGCGGCAAAAAAACTATTCATTGCTGTAATCCGGGTGGTTTTAATGATAAATACAGCTAAGAGCAAAATTACCATAACCATATGAATACCAAAAGTTATTTGCACGGATCTAATCACATAAATTATTATGGTCAGCACCGTACCGGTCGCCGTGACGATCCTCCAGCGAAGCGGCACCCTGACCAGGGCCAAACCAAACGCCACTACACCCGTTATTTCAGGGATGCCTTGCATAAAAAACAGCAGAATCTTTTCCATTTATTTTCTCTCGTCATTATTTTTTTGGGATACTTCTACAAATGTTATCAAAAACCTGCCAATTAATTGATTAAATTTCTACAATATTCCAACTTTTTTCGACAAAATATTATTTTAGGCTCCTGGAACGCTTCTAATAGGTGGTCTTTTTTCAAGAATTGCAATATTTTTTAAGTCTTTAAATCAGGCTGGAGAATAGATATATATAAAAAAATGGAGGTGGTTTCGCTTGGTTGACAAGGAGAATTTGAAGGAGTTAAGCAAATGGGCCGGTTTTGTCGGTATCATGACAATTATTTTCGGTGCGATATCAGCGATTGGAGGTCTTTTCGCGTTCATTATTGGCGCGATTCCTGGAATTATAGCGATAATACTTGGCATAAAGTTGCGCAACACAAAGCTATACGCTGATGAACTTTTGGCCGGCGAACAGGATGAAACAAAATTGAATATGCTTTTTATGAATCTAAACACTTATTTTAAAATACAAGGAATTTTAATAATCATATCCCTGGCGTTTATGATTCTTGGTATGCTGACGGGTGTTTTCGCGGGTTTTGCCTTTAGACACATTTTTTAAATTCGACCATGTGGTCATGCAGCTTTACGCACTTGGCATTGTGGATGTATTTTTCTGTATCACTTTTGTTAACGCATCCATTATTTGAACTGGCGCAAATTGTTCCACTTGTGATAATGCAAATTCGGAAGATAAAGCTTCGCCGGGGATGAATTCATGCCTATTAATTATCGCGTCATAGACGTCACAAGCTCCAATTATCAACATCTCTAAAGCCGGTTCTTGCAGACCGTCGGGATAACCGCCGCCTCCTGGCCGCTCATGATGACCACGAACCAAGGCATTTATAAATTCCGGCGATTTTGGCCATATTTCATCAAGTATATTTAAAGAAGCGATGGGATGAGCAGTAATCACCGCCCAATCAGAAGGTTCTATTGGAAATTTAGTTAATAGTTCAGGCGGCCATGTGGTTTTTCCTAGATCATGCAGGTAAGCCGCCAATGTTATTTTTTTGTGATTAGACATATGCAGAAGCGAAGTAACCGCATATGTCAGGTTGGCAACCCTTCTGCAATGACCCTCAACCAGTGGATAAATAAGAAGAGTTTTCTTGGCGATATCAACCACGTCCATTGAATCATCTCCCTTCGGTATTATTCGACATTTTACAGGTTTTACCTCCTTTCTTTTGAGAATAAATTAGAATAATACCAATTTTTTTCGCAATTCATCAAGATATCAAAATATACCTATAGTTACCAACCCATTCCAGGGTGGACATAAGTGAAAGGTAAAAGTAAGGAAGCACTATATGCTTCCTTACTTTTTTGATATAATTACATTTATGGTAATTAATTACAGACGATCCCCGACCAGGAGGTTAATCCGTAGTTATCGCACTGACTAATTTGGGAGGGATTTCTCAATGAAATTTCGCAGCGCATTTTGTATATTATCCTGTATTATCATAATACATTTACTTTTCATCAGTTCTATCAATAATGCATTGGCGAATGACGCAGATAAATTAACAATAAATTATTTCATTCCTCACACAGGCTACAGATTCAGCTACACGTCGTTATTAAATAACAACGATAAATATGATTATGTAACCACCTGGGAAGAATCAGCGCCGGGAGCATACAAGCAAATTTTTTATAATAAAGATGGATCTCGAAGCTATTCAATATATCAACTAAATAAAGATACTTTAATGGGTTTGGAAAGCGGCTTCGAAATACCGGAAAGTGAAGTCATTGTCGAAAAAAATATTGAAGGAAGCGACTTGGTTTTTCAGGAGCAAACACCTGGAGGTACTTGGCTAAGCCGGTATATAACCATAGACAGCTATAATAACATATCTGAGTATAAATGCACTTACAAATACAATGGGCTGGAAAGAATAAATATCCTCGGGCATGATGTTCAGGCGGCAAATATACTATGGGAGAAAGAGTGCGCTGCAAAACAGCAGTCTTTTTACTCCGAATGGTGCAATATACCGTCCGTCAGTAAAGGTGAGGATTGGTACGTTGAAGGAATGGGCTTGGTGAAGAGAGTTTATGGTATTAGCCATAAAGGCTCCCAAGCATTATCTTGCACCGTTTTTTTAACCGGAATATTTGACGCGAATAATAACAAAATAGAATTTTATGATAATTAAACTTTTTTAAAAAATTCAAATATATTTATCAATTTCTAAAGGTATCCCTTGCTTTTTATAGAAATCAGTTAGAACTATTGCAAAAACAGAAAAACTTGGGGGGTATTTTCATGGCGCAAGACATTTTGGACTCATTGATTAAAATTGCCCCGTTAATCCAAGATATGATTCCTGTTGATTGTACAATTGGAATAACGGACAGGGAGAAATATATCTATTATCTACCCGGTCAAGAAATAAACTTGGGCAACTTGGCAGGAAAACCAATCCCCGAGGGCGGCGGTATGTACAAAGCCATTAAAACGGAAAAGATCATTGACGCGGTGTTACCTAAGGAAGTTTATGGCGTACCCTTTAAATCCAGGAGCCTACCCTTGAGAGAGAAAAGTGGCAATGTAGTTGGCGGCCTAGCCCTCGGCCTTAGTTTAAAAAGCCAGGGGGCAGTAATGGATATTGCCCAAGTAGTCGCTTCTTCAACACAACAAACTTCAGCTACCATAAAGGGACTTGCCTCATCCGCTCAACAGCTGGCTGACATTCAAAACATCCTTGAGACTTTAGGAAAAGAAGTGGTTGAGCAGGTCAAGAAAACTGACACGATTTTAGGTTTTATTCATGATGTCGCCAACACTTCTAATTTACTTGGCCTTAGCGCCGCCATAGAAGCGGCGAGAGCGGGGGAGAACGGCAAAGGTTTTTCGGTGGTAGCCGATGAAATCCGTAAAATGTCGGTAAAAAATACACAAGCCGTTAAGGAAATTAAAGAAATACTTGCTACGATAAACAATACAGCATTACTAATGATCGAAAAAGTAATTAACACAGCCGCTTTTAGCGAGGAACAGGCAGCTGCCACCCAGGAGATTTCCGCGGCTATGCATGAACTGGCCAACTCGGCTGAAAAACTTGAAGAAGTTGCCAGGATTAAATAAAACTGAATAATGCAAATAGATTTTTGCGAAAAGGAGCTGCTTTTTTGAGTGGTAGCTTCTTTTATTTTAATATATGGGAAGGGTATGTTTTTAATAAACCCGGTGACAATAAGAAAAAATTAAGGGGGATTGTTATTTATGCAATTGTCGCCAGGCGAAAGATCTATTCTTTCTTATTTCTCTTCGGATAATCAAGCTCAGAAAGCTGTAAATGCGTTAAGGAACGCCGGAATGAAAGAGGTCCGGTTAGACCGTGTATCCCGTTACGGAGAGGAGCTTAACAGGGAATTCAATAATCCTGTAAATAATGCTCTAAGTTTAACCGGGCTTACTTTATTCTCAAGTGGCGACAGTGAGAATCTGAACGATAATGGTAGGATATTATTGGGCGCGGATCCTTCTTCCAGCGGTTACGGGTGCGCCGATTATGGAGTGGCCGGCGGGCGGGCTTTTTTAGTTACGGTGGTGACAAGCGATAAGCATGTAAATAAAGCTGTGGAAATAATAAAACAAAAGGGCGGAGAAGTATAACAAATCATAGTGTACCTCATGTTTAATTGGTTGAGCAAATGACAATAATATTAATAAATTACTTAGAAAGGATTAAATATTATTATGTTTCCATCACTTGCTGAATACTTTCAAACAGTGCAAAAGCGCTTGCCGGAAGAAGCGGAAAGAGTAATCAAATCCTTGGAAGACAGCGGTCCAATGAATAAGGAGGATTTATCACTCACCGCCAAAGTTAAAAGAGCCGTTTTAGATCATGTAGTCATGCAGCTTTACGCGCTAGGCATTGTGGACGTCAGCACCGAAGGAAAAAGCAAGATATGCAGTCTGACAAAATTGGGTTATGAATTTTTCAGCTTAAAGGATGCCGTTTAAAGGCATCCTTTTTTCACCTAATTCCTCACAACTTCGAACATAATTTATTAACCAGTTAATCTTGCTAATTTCATTTGGTTCTTCAGTACTATTAAGCATTTCATCACATGAAATTAGAAGTTTTTCTATAATTTCAACTCTACAGACCAAGAGAAAGTCCACATAATATAAACCATCATTATCTTTTTTCACTAAGTGGATAAGATGTTTTCTTTCTTTAAGATTTGGATGAACTTCACATAATTTAGGGTGCAAGTATTGCATATCAAAATTATAGTCTTCCAAATACTTTCTTTCAATTATAATACGTGGGTAAATTGCGGCCTTCGATTCTAACTCGTAAGCTTTAACTAAAGCTGGGCCAAAAACTATATTGCCGCTATGGAATAGCTTTCCGCAAACAATTCCTCCACGAAGCATGAAACCAAGAAATGCCAAATGTGCCTGTAACAACATCACATCCAATAAAAGAAAAACCATCGTTTCCTCTTTCTTGGGATATGATATGACAATACTGTCCGAAAAAGCCGTTACTTTCCTGCCGCTTTTGACAAACTCATCAGTACTATTACAAAAATCATTGTATTTTTTATAATCATAAGTTAGGAATTTTAACGCTGAACAAATTCGAAGCGTTTTTTCATGATCATGAGAACTCTCATTCACTCTTTTCCGAAATCCTAGTATGTCAATGAAAGCTGTAACTCTTTCACGATATTTAAACTCATCCAGCACATTATCTTTTAAATCATTCATTTATATACACTCCCCTACTATCTAATTCAACAGTAGAGGAATATTTCCTTCTTTTATAGAGGCTTGCCCTTTCATCGTGTTGAGGACTGGAAACAAGAAACCTTCCCCGCGTAGAGGAAGGTTTCTAAGTTACGCTTACTAATTATTGACCGCCGAAAATTTTCACCGTTTGGGTCGAGTCGTCCCAGCTTACTTTTGCACCAAACGCCTCCGCTATAAAGCGCAGGGGTACGAAGGTTCTGTCGTTAACAACTTCCGGCGGGACATCAATTGATAGTGACTGATTGCTCTTGAAAGCTTCTTTTTTACCTACCCACAGTTTGATATTGTCGGATTTGTGGACTAAATCAATTCGGCTTTCCGAAGCGGTCCATGTCACTTGCGCCCCCAGGTTATTAGATATTGCTCGCAATGGGACCATCGTCCGGTCATCTTTGGTGTAAGGAGCATCTGTAAACTTGATCGGTACATTGTCAATCATTACCCTGGTCCCCTGGTCAGCTATCTGGCTTAACTGCACGTCTCCCCGATAGGACCACAGCAGGGCATAACGGCCATCACCCAAGTCTGTCTCTGCTTCTGCCACACCGTTAGTACCGTCCCAAAATATTTGAGACGGCAGTTCAACCCAATTCTTGTTTGATTCATCCCAATAGCCAATTCTGAAACATCCTATCGGCTGTTCTATATCCATTTTACTGGCTCTTTTAAAATCAATGTCTTTAAAAGAGAATACCAGGCGTACCTGCTTTGCGAGCTGAGTGACTACTCCGGCTGAGGCGTTTGTCATTATTACGTCCACGGACCGGGTCACGTAAAAATCGTCGACGGGGATGATTTTCCTGGCATCGGTGGTCTTAGGCGTAACGTATACAGCGGTGTTGTTGGCTTTTGCCGGTGCCTCTAACCTGACAATAAAATATACCTAATACAATACTACATTTCCCCACTAAATCATTTAAAAGGTAATAATGATATATAAAAAATATCTTTCTTCTTAGCTGATTGCACACAAGGTTTCAGAAAGTGATAAGCAAAAGGCTAACTTCGACGCTGTGACTAAGGCTTATGCCCAAGCAAGTAAAGATTTAAATGACTCCTACTTTTTGGGGATTTATCATTTTTCTTCCTTAAATAAGATAGTAGTTCTCAAATTGAACTAATAATTTAGTGGTGTTGTTCTGCTAGCGGGTGGTTCTAGTTGAACATTTTATTTGTTGTGATATAACTGCCCTCGCCATTAGACAGGCGAATAGTAAATTGTTCCTTACAAAAAACAGAGGATACAAGAATCAATTAGCCTATTGAATTACCAGTTAGATGCTGTCGAAATATCTTCGTTTCTTTCTTTAAACTAAAAAGGTATAATGGATTTACCAACATGGATTGAAGGGGGCAGGTTTCCTGGATATCTCAATCTTACGTAAAGCTGTGTTGGAAGAACGATATGAAGTCTCCCAGCATGCGGAGCAGGAGAGACGAAACGATAATCTGCTTATTGAGGACATAGAAAAGGCAATACTAACTGGTGAGATAATTGAGCCATATCCGGATGATCCGCGTGGGCAAAGTTGCTTAATTTATGGAAATGCCATATCTGGGCGACCGGTTCATGTTGTGATTGGTTTTTTACCTACCGGCTGGTGCCGGATTATTACAGTGTATGTACCAAGTTCCGATTATTGGGAAGATGATTGGAAAACAAGAAAACGGAGGGCAAACCAATGAAGCACGAATATGCCGACTGCTCCTTTTGTGGAGGTAAAGTAACGGAGAAAAAAATCCAGGTTGATTATCGTACAGGCGATGAATTGGTAGTTTTTGAAAACGTCCCAGCCGGTGTATGCAGACAGTGCGGTGAAAAATATTATACCGCCAAAGTCGTCAAAGCCTTGGAACAAATGGCACGTGATAAGACTATTACTGGTAGAATCATTCATATTCCTGTAAAGTCCTTTACAGAAAAAAGAGTAATCTAATTGATAGTGCCAAAGCTGTTTCTGAAAGACTTGGGCATACAGAACCAACCTTTACAATTAGAACCTATGGTCACACTAATGATGAGACAGATTTTAAAATAGCTAAGGAACTTGAAAATATTTTACCGTATAAAAATACTCCGATAATAAAGAAAAACCGGCTTCTCTGCTACCGGTTTAATCAAAATCTGGTGTGGGCAAAGATGATTTTGGCCACACTTAAAAACCCTGAAACCCTTGATTTTACTGGTGGGGATGACTGGTTTCGAACCAGTGGCCTCTTGAATGTGAGTCAAGCGCTCTCCCACTGAGCTACACCCCCGTATTTGACTATTTTATTCTAACATATAGAAGGCCGAATGGCAAGATGAACAGCGCATAATACATAGAACTACATGCCTTACCTTTACACAAATGCACACTATAGCTGGTTTACAACCAAACCTGTGATTAACTTCGGATAGAAGAAAGTGCTCTTTTGCGGCATTTTCTCCCCGTTATTAGCCACATTGATCACTTCTTCCACAAAAGTGGGGTTTAGGAACAAAGCTAACTGGCATTCTCCCCTATCCACTAAGGACAGGGCAACTTCTTCTTCACGAGTATAGGTTATATGTTCAGCTTTTGCCATAAGTTCGCCGCCAATACCCAAAAGCCTGTCAACAACCAGCGAGTGCAGTATCGAAACGTCCAGCCCCTGCCAGGCGGGAGACTTTCCTTGAGGCATTATTTCGGAAAGTTCTTTTTCGTTTTTCAGCTGCAATAAGTAAAATATATTTTCCCCGGCATACAAGCCAAAAACGTGTGGGTGATAAGCAAGAGTATCCTGTGTGAGGGGGGCCTTTCCTTTATCTTTGCCTACTTGTCCACGTTCAGCCATGAGTTTGATGAGTTCCTGCAAACTGCTCCCGTTCGCTCCCAGGCGATGTTCCTCCACGACGAAGCTGTCTTTTATCCGCTCAATAATCCGTCTAATATCTAAATTATCAACATTTTTTATCAGACGGTGTGTGGGCAGGACCACCAATCCGGGGTCGTACAAGTTTACCAAAGTCATCATCATATAATTATATGGCTCATTTTGCGCATGCTGCGCTTCTCTCTCCATTTTATAATTCAAAGCGGTCTCGTAACGATGGTGGCCGTCGGCAATGAAGATCCGCTTATCGGCCATTATTTGCTGCACCTTGCTGATTACTGCCTGATCAGTAATCACCCACATCCGGTGCGACTCGCCAATTTCATCGGTAAAGCTTATATCCGGCAAGGTCCTTGCTACCGCTTCGCGTAAAGATTGCTCCACCTTTTTTTCTTTATCGGCGTACAAGCTGAAAATCGGGCTGAAATTAGCCCTGCAGGCACGCATCAAGTCCAGGCGGTCCGCCTTGTGTTTAGGTATGGTTTCCTCATGAGGCAATACGATACCTTTATCGTAAGGCTCTAGCTTGACCCCGCAAATAAAGCCGCTGCGAATTTTCTTTTCCCCGCCGGCAAAAAACTCCTGCTCATAGAGGTATAGGGCCGGTTCGGTTTCGGTTATTAAAACGCCGTCTTTAGTCCAGGCGTCAAAGTCCCTGGCCGCCCTGGTATAGCGGTTGTCTGCTTCGTCATCTTCCGGATAGGTCTTCCCGTATTCCAGGCGAATAATGTTATATGGGTGACGTTTGTAATACCGGTCCTGGGCGTCAGTGTCAATGACATCGTAAGGCGGTGTGACGACCTTGGCCATCTCCTCAATTCTTCCCGGGTTGTAGCGTAAACCTTTAAAAGGTACTATCGTTGCCATAAAGAGAACCCCCTCAATAAACTGGCACTAGGATTAACGCCACGCTTTTAGCATGAATAGTAAAGTTCTAAATACAATACTTTTAAATTGTATTATAATAGTGATTAAAATACAATGATATATGTCACGTGTTATCTTTTCTGGTCCAACGCTCACTGTCACGGTACCGGTACTTGGCCATCACCCGCTTAAACGCGTCCTCCAAGTCAATATTCAATGAATTGGAGTAGCAAATCAGGATGAACAATATGTCAGCCAGCTCAAGCGCCAGGTCTCCAATTGGCTCATCCGGTTTTTTAGGTTTTTCCCCATATTTGATATCCATAATAATTCCTCCCAAAAGGGTTTTCTAAATTATTTACACTATTGCGCGTGTCTATGTGTCATAATCCGCAGAATTGAAAAGTATATTAAATAATACGACAAAAGGACGGGAGGTAGCGTCTTGCGGCGTCCTTGCTGGGTAGTATTAAATAAAAAAATTTCCTTCATATTTCTGGCGGTAATCTTTATCTTGCTTATTTTCTTTTTGGCAAGTATGACCATTAAATCCCGCGGGGCCGGAAAAGCTCCTCCCCGGGAGATGTTCAAGATCGGACTGGAAAGGACAATTGCCAGCGAGAGCTTCCGTTACCAGACAGAAACCAAACTGATCACAACAGGCAAAGCAAATATTAATTTTTATAGCAAAGTCGAAGGCGAGAGAGCGGCTCCCGACCAGGTCCAGATGAAAGGGACCATCATGAATACACCAGTTGATTTCATTCAAGTGGGCGATAGTTCGTATTTCAGGGACCAGCCTTCCGGCAGGTGGGTCTCCCTGCCCGGGAACAAACTCTCGGACATGGAGATCTTTTATGCCGAGTTGAACCCGCTAGCTTATTTCAACTTTAAAGATATCCCCGACTTAAAATATAAAGGTATTGTAAAAGTAAACGGTGAACGACTGCTGCAAATGGAAATCCGCCCAATCCTTATGGATCCTTTTCTTGAACTCCGGCTAACCGACTTTTCTTATATGATATGGTTAAGTCCGGAGGACTACCGGATCAAACAAGCGCTGATACAGGCAAAGGAAAAAAATAGTCCCCAAAGCGGTATCGAGATCAACTTAAGCTTTTGGGATTATGACAAAAATATATCAATTGTACCGCCTGATGTAAACTAAATATTTCAAGGCCCGTTACATAAAATACGGGTCTTTTTGTTATGTTTGATATCTTATTCGATTATGCGGCGATTGACATGACGACAACATACTTGTTATAATATGCCGGATTTTAAAGCTTATTTTCTCCGGGGGGGGTTGGTTGTGCATCCAGACGGTGAAAAAATATTGCTTACAGAAGAGCAAATAAAGCTGCAGGTAACTAAATTAGGCAGGCAGATTTCACAAGACTATGCTAATAAAGAAATATTGGTAGTCGGCATACTTAAAGGCGCTATGGTGTTTCTGGCCGACCTGGTACGCAAAATTACGATACCAACTTACTTTGATTTCGTCGCTGTATCCAGCTATGGAAGCTCAACCAAATCATCAGGGGTGGTCCGGATTCTTAAAGATTTAGACCGGAGCATCCAGGGCCGTCATATTTTAATCGTGGAAGACATCATTGATTCCGGCCTGACCCTGAATTACCTGTCAGATAATTTGAGCTCCCGCGGCCCTGCCAGCATTAAATTATGCGCGCTGCTCGACAAACCGTCCAGGCGAATCGAACCGGTGAATATCGATTACTGCGGCTTCACCATTCCTGACGAATTTGTGGTCGGATACGGCCTTGACTACAATGAGCGTTACCGGAACCTCCCCTACATTATGATTTTAAGTCCGAAAATTTACGGTGGAGGAAAACAAAATGTCACTGCATGAGCAAGAAATGATCATTGTGCTCGATTTTGGCGGCCAATACAGCCACCTGATCGCGCGCCGCATCAGGGATCTGAAGGTATTCTGCGAGATGCTGCCGTTTTCAACACCACTTGAAGACATTATTGCCAAAGGGGCCAAAGGAATTGTTTTCTCCGGCGGGCCTTCCAGCGTTTACAGTGAAGGCGCTCCTTCATGCGACCCGGGCATCTATAAACTGGGCATCCCGATATTGGGCATTTGCTATGGTATGCAACTTATGGGCCGTCAGTTGGGCGGCGTGGTATCTCCCGCCGCGCACCGGGAATACGGCAAGACAGAATTGACTGTGCTTGAGCGGGACAAGCTTTTCATAAACCTGGAGCCAACCGAACAATGCTGGATGAGTCACGGCGACATGGTCGAATCACCACCACCGGGATTTACTGTCACGGCGACTACCAGCAAGGCGCCCGTAGCAGCCATGGCTCGCGCGGAGCAGTCCTTATACGCGGTGCAGTTTCACCCGGAAGTGGTTCACACGCCAAAAGGGCAGGATATACTGCAAAGATTTCTCTTTGATATATGCGGCTGCCACGGTCTTTGGACCATGACCTCATTTCTTGAACAAGCCGTTGATGAAATACGCCGGCAAGTGGGAGATAAGAAAGTGCTTTGCGGCCTGAGCGGCGGAGTGGATTCTTCCGTCGCCGCTGTTCTGGTCCATCAGGCGGTAGGCGACCGTCTTACCTGCGTCTTTGTGGATCACGGCCTGTTGCGCAAAGGTGAAGCGGAGCAGGTTCTTAAAGTTTTCAGGGATAAATTTAAAATCAATCTCATCGGGGTTGAAGCGCATGAACGCTTCCTTTCGAAATTATCAGGTGTAACAGATCCCGAACGCAAGAGGAAAATTATCGGGGAAGAATTTATCCGCGTTTTTGAAGAAGAAGCGGATAAACTTGGCCAAATAGATTTTCTGGTGCAGGGAACGCTTTACCCTGATGTGGTGGAAAGCGGCACCGCCACGGCGGCCGTAATCAAGTCACACCACAATGTGGGCGGACTGCCGGAGGACATGCGGCTGAAATTAATTGAACCACTGTGCTGGCTATTTAAAGATGAAGTGAGAGCGCTGGGTGAAGAGATGGGGCTGCCGGACGAAGTCGTTTGGCGCCAGCCATTCCCGGGGCCTGGACTGGGAGTCCGTATTACCGGTGAAGTTAACGCCGAGAAGGTGGCAATCTTACAAGAAGCGGACGCAATATTTGAAGAAGAAATTAGAAAGGCCGGCCTTTACCGGAAGATCTGGCAATCCTTCGCCGTATTGCCCGACATGAGAAGTGTGGGGGTAATGGGAGACGAGCGTACCTATGCTTATACAGTGGCGCTTAGGGCGGTAAATAGCCAGGACGCTATGACTGCTGACTGGGTTCGCCTTCCTTACGAAGTGCTTGAGTCTGTCTCTTCCCGCATTGTCAGCGAGATCAGGGCCGTTAACAGGGTGGTTTACGACATTACTTCAAAACCGCCGGCGACAATAGAGTGGGAATAGCATCTCTAACATTATTTATCAAATGCCGATATTTATACCTAAAGAAATGGTTATTTAAAACGCGGGACAACTTTATCAGTTTTAAGAATTATGGATAGTTCACTCAAAATAAAATCAATTTGATGACTGTAATATGAGTTCGCAAATACGTTAGACCTAACCTAATAATACAACACTAAGCAACTTTATAATAAATTTAGCGTTTATATTTGACATTATAATATTACCTATATATAATAATTTCTAAAATACAAAAAGGTGGTCTAAAACAAAATGGCATTCGAAGTTTATAAGCCAAGAGGGGAACGGGCTGAAAAATTACCCCTAGTATCATTGTCAAAGAATTCTCTGGTGATGAACAACAAAGCGCGCGAAAAACTAAACAAACCTGAAATTGTGGAATTAGCATATGACAAGAGCAGCAACACAATAAGAATCAAGTCATCAAAAGACGGCCTGAATGTTAAAAAGACAAAGGTTTTCGCCAAAGGGTTTTTTAATTACTTCGATATAAATAAAAAGGGAAGATTCGCAGCCGTTTATGACGAAAACGAAAGTGCACTTTATGTAAACATCGATAACACTAACCTGCAATAAAGCAGGTTAGTTTGTTTTTGGATATCTGGAAGCCGGAAACATCACTGAACAAATCAAAAGAACAATGAAACTTGCCAGCAAGCCTGCATATAATGGATCAATTCCTCCAGGAACGGCTAGTTTCCAAGCCAGGTCGGCCATCGGCCCTACTGCCAGGGCTAAAATGCCGCCTATGGGGCTGACTAAATTTTTAAAGAAAACCGCACCTAACAACGGAAGAAATATGCAAGCCCCACGCAACCCCATGGAGAGAAAGCTCCATTGCAAGATCATTGATTTCAGGTTTCCAGTTACAAAGAGAATGGTCAAACCTATTACTGCAATCAGAACTACCCTTGATATCATCAACATGCGGCGGTCGTCAGCCTGAGTATTGATGTATTTCTGATAAATATCCCTGGTAAACATAGTGCTAATCCCTAAAGTAAGGCCTGCCGCAGTCCCTATGACAGCCACTAACAGCACAGCCAGCACAATCCCCCCAAGCCAGGGGGGCAAGAAATTGATCACAAACACCGGCAAGGCTTCGGAAGCTATCATATCCGGGTAGTTCAATTTCATGTACATGCCGACAAGCAATCCCGCCAAGCCACTCGGCAGCACAAGAACTCCCGAACATATAGCGCCAAGCTTGGACGTTTTTACATCTTTTCCGGAAAACATCGCTTGCAAATAAGTCTGTGTGGACATAACTCCCACAATTAGCGAAAAGCCGGCGGCTATGTCCGTGGAGAACCCCCGGCCAAAGAAACTGAGCCAGGGGAAAGGAGGAAATGAGTTGATGATGCCTGCCGCTCCCCCCACCTTGGTGTAAGCCAGCAAGCCTGTGACAATTAAAGAACTATATAGGATAACAAGTTTCACAATTCCTACAATACCGGTGCTCATTACTCCGCCAAAATAGACATAGCATATTACCAGAACTATGGCGATTAAGGCGGCGTTAATAGAACTAAGTTGAAATATTGGTGATATTAAGGCAATAGCAGCCAAAATTTGGGCTATGATATTTAAGAATATACCCGTTGAACTAAAGATACTGGCAATGGGCCCCGCGGCCGGACCATAATTCATAACTAAAAATTGCGGTATTGTTTCTAATTTCGACTCCCGCAGCGGCTTGGCCAATAGTAAAGCGAGCAAAAAGCAGCCTGCTCCCGCGCCAAGGGTGAACCACCAAGCCGACATGCCATACCTAAAAGCCAATTCCGCTGTTCCAACAGTTGAAGCGCCTCCCACCAGAGTTCCTGTAATAGTTCCTATTATCAGAATTACCCCGGCTTTTCTCCCGCTCACTGTGAAATCGGCGGCGCCGCTAACCTGCCTGCCCGCGTAAATGCCCACAAGGGATACAAAAGTCAATGTTAGCACAATACTGATTATATGGGAATAAGTTAAGCCATACATTGAAGATCCTGGTTTCTTGGGTTTTAAATTGCCCCGGGCTGATTATTTGGATTACTCCGCCCCAAGCGCACATTAATTTCGACGAATTATTCAGCGCCGGCATATTTCCGATCAGCACCTGCGGGCTGCCAGGCGCCCATGGAGCGGGCGTGACCGGCACGCAAGGCATCGGAGTTAAAACACCCATAGCCGCCGCCGTGGCTGACGCGACTGTGGGATTAGCCATGGAGTTACACATCCCAAAAGGCAGTATATTAACCATTGGCGCAAAATCCATTATTGTAGCGGCAGGCGTGGTTGCTAACACACGGTTTACCGGCAGCACCATCAACGTAGACGGCGCAACTCCGAAGCTGCATTGCAAGTTGGCCCCGTTGCATACAAGAACGCCCATTGGCAAATCACTCCCACAACAGATGCTAATTGAGCTTAAACTGAAGTCCTGGAATAAACATTTGCAAGCGTATCCAGTTCCTTACGGACACCCGGCAGCAGATAAAGAAATTCAAAACCGCAATAATGGATATTATCATAACTTTTTAGCGAAGCCAAGCGCACTTTAATATTAAATGAAACATTGCTTATCCGAAAGCTTGCGTAGATATCGTCACCGCTTTGCAACATCTTTGCCAGATCAGGAACCATGTAGGCCGTCAGGCCGCCCGCCGAAAACTTCACAAGAGTTGTTTGCACAGACTGTTTACCTGTGGAAAACTTAACATTTGTGGCGTATTTGGCGCTAAGAAATTTTCTTTTTTTTTGGCCAAAATGTTCCGGTATAGCCAGTCCATAAAATTTAGAAGAATCTGTTCCTATTTCCTCCAAACTCGTTTCAGCGCTATAAAACGCGGACGGCTTAACCAAACTCACCTTAACCCGCTGTTTTTCCTGCAGCATTAAAACCTGTCCATTTATTCTTGGAAGACCTATCCAGAAAAGCTTTTCATCAACTTCTGTGACAATAGCTTTAAATTCAATCTGCTCAGAGACCTGCAAATTGACCTCTTGCTTAACAACAATTATATCATTTTCATTAGTCACGTAAATGCAACTCCTTAGATTTATATCCCAATGAATCCTGCAAAACCTTAAGCACGCAAAGCCCGGGTTTCTCAAACAGAGGCAGATCATACTGTTTTGTTACAGGTTTGTATTGATTGTTATAGAAAATACGTACCAAAGGATATAGTGAGTAACCTTTCGGGGTGTCAACCGACACACCAATCATGCCGTTATTTAACTCAACGAGTGTCCCGGCAGGATAAGCGGCTATATTGTACATAAAAGCTTTTGCAACATTCTCTTTGACGTAATAGTTGCCTGCAGCTAAACACATCTCGAAAGCTTCATGAGGCGGGAATGCCTTCCGGTAAACTCTGTTCGCCGTGATCGCGTCAAACCTGTCGGCGATGGCTACAACTTGAGAGTATTCGTGGATCCTGTCACTCTGTATCCCTGCCGGGTAGCCTGACCCATCATAATTTTCATGGTGCTGAAGCGCCATAAGCGCCTGTATTTCACCGATATTTTCAGCATTGCGAATGAGTTCGTAACCCAAAATTGTGTGTTTTTTCATAATTCCAAATTCTTCGGAAGTTAAGGCCCCTGGTTTATTCAGGATTTCATCCGGTATTTTAACCTTGCCCAGGTCGTGCAGCAACGCCCCAACCCCCAGCACTTCCAACTCTTCGCGACTGTATCCCAATGTAATGCCAGTCATCAAGGCCAGCGTGCATACATTGACAGAATGAGCGAAAGTGTAATCATCCTGTGAACGCAGGTCTACCAGGTTAAATATTAAGTTTTTATTATTCAGGAGTTGCTCGGTAAATTCACCGACAGTATTATAGAGTGTCTGCGGTTCAATTACCAGGCGGCCGGACTCCTTGGCATTAACAAGGATATTTCTCACCTGGTTCACAGCCGCCAGGCGCGTTTGCCATTTTATCACGTCATTAACCTGTTGACCAATTTGCGCTCCATCTACCCATACAACAGTCACACCTTGTTTGAGAAGTTGTTGAATGTAGGTGTCGGTGAGTTGCTTCCCGGCCCTTAAAAGTTCTTCACCTCTACTGTTGTAAATCGCGCTGCTAAGTACCATGCCCGGCCGGAGAGATGAAATTTCAATCTTTCGCAAAATCAATTCATCCCCATCATTTGTTTTTAAATCTATTTATGGTAAAATTACTCTATTTTTTTCTGCGCCGATCAAAAAATTCCTTCAGAGATTTTGTCGAGTTGTGTCGATTAAGTTATTTTTTTACAAAATGAGTCTATTTTTGCATGTATAAAATATTGCCCTCTAATTAAAATAAGTTTATAAATTCAAAAAAGGAGGTTCCACAATTTGGACAAATCTTATGATAAAAGCAATAAGAACCGAAAAGCGCATGATATTCCTCAAGATATGATAGAAGACATACACAAGGCCAAACTGAACGATCCTAAAGCACATGAATATGAAATCAAGAAGAATATGTCTAAACATCAAACCGGGAAAAAGGGCATTAAATTCTAACATCCTTTTTATAAAATAAGGAATTTAAAAGTTTATGGACAGGTTTGAAATTTAATCATTCCTGTCTATTTTTATGCTTTTCAACTGTGTATTTAAATTATATTTGGTAAAATTATTTTTCTCAGGAAGGAAATTCCGTATAGTATAGAGAATATATATGCATCCACTGAGAAGAATTGGCCAATAGGAGGAGTAATCGCATGGGAGAGCTTATATATGCCAGAAAACAAGACGAAAACAGTTTGACAGGCGACAATCATGAATGGGAAGGGCCTTACTCACAGGCTGTGGTGCCTACAATTGATGTATACACAGCCAAGGTACTATTCAGCCTGACCCAAAAAATGATTGAGGATACTGTTGACAAACGCGTTTCCGCTTTGGAAAAAAATATTGAAAGAAGAGACCAGGAAGTTATGCGGACGATCCGTAGAATTCAAGCCCAGGTAGTCATACAACAAAACAAACACAAATCGCCGTTAACATGGTGGAAGAAATTATTTAAAACCAGACAGGCTTAACCTTGCGCATTCACGCAAGGTTTTTTTATTCATTGTCATATGCGCTGCATTTCGGACAATACAACTTAACTCCTTTATCTCCTTCAGGCAAGGGTTTTCCACATAAAATACACTCGCCTTTAGATTTCCTTCTTTCTTCAAGAACAGATTCTTGCTGCTCTTGAAGTATTTTTCTTACAATTTTATCCTGCTCACCTTTTTTTATATTCAAAAATTGCAGGCCGATCATAAATTGTTTTTTGTCATCGCCGCCACTGTCTTCTGTAACCCTCACTACCCGGCCTTTAAGGTTCAATTCTTCACCATAAGATAACTCTAATATGATTTCCAATTCATCATCTTTCTGAAGTTCTTCCCTAGTTGCAAAAAGAAGCCCGCCGCCGCTCATATTTATAACCTTTGCCCGCTTATATTTATCGTCCTCTTCACGTGCGTAAAGCACTTCTTGCTCAATGGAAAGACGCATCCAGTCTCTTTGTGTGCTGCTTCCTGCAGCTGTACCCGCAGTCCAGATATTTTGATTATTTACTCTCTTCATGGTACGATACCGGAAAACAATTAACCCCAGCAGCAAGATAATCAAAGCCAGCCACAACCACAAGTATTGTTGATTCTGCATTATCATATCATTCATAGCGTCGCCAAAAGCTTGCGTAAGTTTCCACGCATAACCGTCATAACCCATGCTGCCGCAGGCAGGTGTAACCGGCGTTGTTCCCCAAAAAACTACCGTTGCGAATAGCGCCGCAAGTAGTAAACTAACTCGTTTAATATTAGAAAACATTTATATCCTCCCTAAAAAATTATACTCTTTTATAACATATTACAAACCATTGCTTTGAAAAAGTAAAGTGTTTGCTGGAATATTTTTTATACTTCCCCTTGATTGATACTTTCTCGGCAACGAGCTTGATTAATTATGCAGAAATGATATAATTATTAAGCCTGCTAAAGATCGATAGACATCTCCTGACCGGGGTTGGTATTCGTCCATGCAGAGCACTTTGAGGTAAGGAGATGTTTTTATTGTTTTCAAGCAAGATGTTAGTGTGTAAGGATTGTGGGCAAGAATTCGAATTCACAGTAGGTGAACAAGAATTTTTTGCCGAAAAAGGTTTTACTAATGAACCTTCCAGATGTCCTTCCTGCCGTCAGGCAAGAAAAAACAACCGTAACCGTGATCAAGGCAATTGGTCCGGCAACAGGAAAAACCGTCCAATGTATGAAGTTACATGCGACGGTTGCGGTCAAATAGCACGGGTACCATTTCAACCAGACGGTTCCAGGCCTGTTTACTGCAGTGATTGTTTCCGCAACAATTCCAGCTACGCGCGGTAATTGCTGATACCATAATAATAGCGTATACTAAAATAAGCCTACCCGTTAAAAAGGGTGGGCTTGATTTTTAAATAGGAGCCGCGTTGTGTGCCCTAAGGCCGTTTAAATAAAATTGTCGGGCTAGGTAATTAAATCATTGCTCCTGGTAATACTATATATAGTCTATTTAATATATAGATAATCTACAGGAGGAATTAATACTATGTTTGGCACGGTTAAATGGTTTAACGACAGCAAAGGATACGGGTTCATTGAACAAGAAGACGGAACGGACATTTTTGTCCATTATTCAGCCATACAAAATTCCGGCTTTAAAACTTTGAACGAAGGTCAGAAGGTACAATTCGACATTAATTCCGGTCCACGCGGCCAACAAGCAGCCAATGTGCAGGTAGTTTAACGGCAAACGACAGAGCTAATAAAAGGTGAGTCAGGGGACGCGTGAGTCAGGGGACGGTTCTTTGACTCATTTTTGAATAAAAAAATGAGTCAAAGAACCGTCCCCTGACTCACCTTTTACTTTCAAAATGATCGTCAAACCTTGGAGAAACTCTTTTTAAGCTTAAAAAGCTCCCTGAACGCTTTTAGGATTACAGTCAGTTTTGCCCCCGTCTGCTCACCGGCTATCCGCGGGTAATGATTTACACCCACCTCGGTTATTAGATACCCCCGCGCTTTTGCCTTTGCCAGAACTTCAGTGTCAATAAGAGCTCCTTGTGATTCCAGGGTTATCTCGTCAAATATTTTACGGCGGTAGAGCTTGAATGCGGAATCGACATCCGAAACTTTGAACTTGAACAACATATTCACCATAGTGCCCCATAAAAAAGCGTTTATTTTTCGGATAACCGGATCCCGGCGGTTAATCCGGCAACCCGATACAATATCGTATTTTTCAATTAACGGCAGGAGTTTTGTAATCTCCTCCATTTTAAACTGACCATCCCCGTCAGTATAAAAAACAAGCTCTTTAGTAGCGCTTTTAAACCCGGTTTGCAACGCGGCGCCGTAACCTTTATTCTTATCATGATTGATTGCTCTTATTTCAGGGTATTCCCCGGCCAGACGCTCGGCAATTTCACCGGTGCGGTCGCGGCTGCCGTCGTTGACAATAATGATTTCATAGTCATCCGATATCTTAGGGGCAACAGCCAAGGCTTCCCGTGCCACTCTCTCCACATTTTCCTCTTCATTGTAACACGGAAAAAAAATTGAAATGGGATACTTCTTCATAGTCCACTCCTTTTTACAACCTTTTTCGCACATCATCGCCACTGTGGAACATCCGATGGCAAAAGCAATATTATGAATTAAGTATAGCATAAATCACCCTAAAGTCCCAAAAATATCACGAATTAAGAATGTACTCCGTTATTTATCTACTGTAATGATTCAGCGATTTTCAGAATTTCTTCAACCGGCAGAGTGCCTTCTATAGTGATCAGCAAGCTATCCTGCTTAAAAATTATGGTCGCCTGGCCTGCCGGAACCGATTCCAGCAAGGTCCCGCTCCGCCCGTTTATTTTTACTTCTTTCCCCTTTAATTGCTTATCCTTAAGAATGTTTGCTTCAGTTGCCGGCCTCTCCTCAATCCCGAATTTTAAATTACCGGTCGTATAATTAATGCTAACCACGTTCTCACTGCGGGAGAGGCTTTCCAGCACCGTTCCTTTTGGTAAATAAGATGGCGTCAGCGGCACAAGATCATTTTTAGAATCGGCATTATCAACCCTTTTCCCGGCGCCGGTCATTGCGGCGGCGCTGTCTGCCGCGTTTTCAGCTCCATTCGCCTTCTTGACTGTTGACTCCAGCTTTTGTGAAGCCACGGGATTAGCCCCGGCATAGGTATCTGCTCCGCCAGCCGGCGGCCTGGCCGGCAACTCCGCTATCATTGCTGGCTGCCGGGCATTTTCAGGTTGATTCTGCGCACCCTGGCCACTTTGCTCAACAGGCTTACCAGTGATAACAGTTCGAACATCCCCGTCTTTGTCAAACTGATTTATTTGAGCCGGGTCATTTACTTCCGGCAGATTTACCTGATCGGTCACTTCGGGTAACGATTCCCCGTCTTTAAGATTAGTAAACAAGTGGCCGCCAAGCTGCTGGTGGAACATACCATAAGCCGCGGCGAAAATAAGCAGCGCGGCGGCAATGCCGGTGCAGCCTCTTTGCAGCCGCTCATAAAAGGGTATACGACTGCCGCGCATTTTAATTTTATCGTCAATTTTTGATTGGAGGCCTTCAGGCAAAGGAATCTCCTGAAACATACGTCTGACTTCCAGACGCAGGAGGTCGTCCGCCTGCTTCAACTTGTTGAACTCCTGACGGCAATGATCGCAACGCTCCAGGTGGATGTCAACAGCTTCCTTTTTCTTGCTGTTCAGGTCACCGTCAAGATAGTCGTTAAACCAAACTTTGACGCTTTCACAAAGCATGTTTCTTAGCCTCTTTCCAAAACCTCTTTTAGCATTGCGCGAGCGTTAGCCAGGCGCGACTTGACTGTTCCCACCGGTATCCCCAGTATTTTAGCCACTGTTTTAATATCCAAATCCATTTCATAATACATCACCAGGACAGTTTTGTGCGCGTCACTCAATAACCTCAAGGCATCCCTCAATTCGAGGCTCCGGTCGCTTTTATCGGTCCAGTCCTCTGTAACGGCAGTGTCCCAATCTGCCATTTTATCAAGCACAGCTCCTTCCCGGCGCTTTCTCCTCAGGTAGTCATAGCAAAGGTTCATAACAATACGAGTGAGCCACGTTTTAAAAGACGACTCCATGCGAAATCCCGCCAGTCTGCGAAAACAAACCAAAAAGGACTCCTGCACCAAGTCCTCCGCGTCACTTTGGCTTTGCAGGACAGTAAAAGCAATCCTGAAAGCGTAGCTTAAATATTGACTGGTTAGTTCCGAAAAAGCCTCACTATCGCCGGCCTGAGAAGCGCGTATCAAATCGCGCTCGCTCATAACGACCTTCATTCCCATATATCCAAACGCTTCTTTCTCAACAAGCAACAAGTTGGTGACAAGCACGTCTATATTCAGGTCTATATTAATATTACCATCTAAAACTGATTCTTCAACGCTAAATATCTCTTTTACTGAAGATTCTCAGCGCAAGGAGCAGGAATCCCAAGATATAGAAAGCTGTATACGCCAGCATCCAGGCGCTTGGCTCCGCGCCGCTGCCGAACGGACCCAGCATCGTCATGGATAAAGACGCGCCCGGCACGGATAAGAGTGAATAAACTATTTTCCGGTACACGGAGTCAGCCGGCATAAGCAGGCTGGACACGATACCTATGTTCACCAGCGTTTTACTACCGGCCAGGTAGCCTATTTGTTCCAGCATACCGCCCACAACCCCTACCGAGTAAAGCATAAACGCGGCGATGCCGTTGGCCAAAGTAGAAAGAAAAGTGGATCCCAGCATGGCTACCGCCAGGAGAATTAATGGCTGCAGGCAGAAAAGACCGGCTGCCGCCGCTTTTACCGGTATGTCCAGCCCCGTATTATAATGTACGATAAGCAGCACAGCAAAGTAAAATAAGGCTGCGAAGGCGGATAACATCAAACCGTAGCCACAGAATTTTCCCAGGATGATTGTTGAGCGTCTCACCGGACCCGGCACGATAGCATGCATCGTGCCGTTCTCAATTTCACTGGAAATGGTTCCAACCGCAGCCATGACAGCTAAAAATGCGATTATGAAACTGCCGAAATAAAGGCCCAAAGCAAGAAACTGCGGGGCGATCAACGCCTTCAACGGCCCCGCGCCGCGGCTCATATCCTGGTAGCCGTAATGAACGCCGGCGCCGTATAGAATCAAAAAAATAACGGTCAGGATGACAGTAACCAAGAGTATCCGTCGCCGGACTATTTCCTTTAAAGTCAATAAAATTATTGTCGGCACGTTTAACTATCACCTCTTTGTATGAGGTCTACAAATAAATCTTCGAGAGAATTATGCTTGGCGCCAAGGCTATATAGCCGGCCGCCGTTCTTGACCACCGCTTCGGCGAGAGCCGGAATCTGTTCACTGTGTTCTAGAGTAACATTGACATGACGGCCTTCCACGGCAATCTTACCGCTCAGGTTGGTTAGCTCCTCCAACGCCGCCCGTGTCAGGCCATCAACCTGCATTTCCACCTCTATTGTTTGCGAGAGCAGTTCATCCAGCGTCCCGCCTGCCACTATTTTTCCTTTGTTTATTATCGCTACCCGGTCACAAATCATTTCCACCTCACTTAGAAGGTGACTGTTCAAGAAAACGGTTTTACCGTCGTCGCGCAGTTTTAGCATTATTTCACGCACCTCACGCCGCCCCAGCGGGTCCAGGGCGGAAGTCGGCTCGTCCAGAAAGATCAGTTCGGGATCGTGCAGCAAGGCACAGGCCAGCCCTACCCGCTGCTGCATGCCCTTGCTGTAAGACCCGACCTTTTGCTTCTCTTTGCCGGCCAGCCCCACTTGTTCCAGCACCGCTGGAATGCGCTGTTTCCTCTCCGCTCCGCTCATCCCGTGCAAGGAGGCGTGGAAAGAAAGCAGTTCTTCACCCCTTAGCCAGTCCTGGTAGCGAAAATTTTCCGGCAAATAACCAATTTTGCGTCTGGCTCCCAGGTCGCCCAGCGGCCGCCCCAGGACGCGCGCCGTCCCCGAAGAGGGGAAAAGAAGCCCCACCAGCATCTTGACCAGAGTGCTCTTCCCGGCGCCGTTAGGACCGAGAAAACCGAAGATTTGCCCCTCGTTCACCGAGAGGCAAATCTTCGAACACGCGGCTTTGGCGCCGTATATTTTTGTTAGTTCGTTTGTTTCCAGGATCATTTTTTTACCTCGCCTTGTATTAACCACCTAGAAAGGTCGGCAAATTACTTACTTCATCGAGACAGCCATATCCATGGCTTGTTCCAGGGTCAGTTTCCCACTGATTGCGTAAACAACACCGTCTTTTTGCCAAATCAAGCTGTTGGGCGGAGAATCGTTGCCGCCGCCTTTTACATCGGCGGGCGGCGTGATAAATACGCCCTGCGACCCGGCCACGTTAACGTCCCGGGTAGTACCGTCGACAACCGGTACAAGCAAGGTATGCTGCCAGTCGTTAACGGAAGCTATTTGCCCGCGCAGGCTTTCAGGCAGGAACGGCAGCGCCAGCAGCGCGTCCCGGATGGCACTCACGTCCGCGCCATTCGCCGCCAATTCGGGACTCCTACCCTCCATCACAAAGATACTTGCGTCGCCTGAACCGGCATACCGCGTACTAACTGTGGCAGGCACTTTTACTGAAAACATCTTGCCGTTCAGTTCATCGGGAAGGAGTTTTTCACTACCGAGAGATTTTAAAACCTGGTTGGTATTATCGGTATTCAAGGTCAGGTTCAAGGTTCCTCCAGAGTTTAGACTAACTTCTTGCAAACGGTAACCGGCCGGCGGCGGCTCAGGCAGCTTAAGCTGGAAATCAACCGCGTCGCGCGCCTCTTCCAGAGATACTTTACTTGCGGTCTGCTTGCCAACAAACTCCAGTTTGCCAAAATTTTCAATGTCAACCTGACCGGCCCCGCTGCGGACTGCTTTCTCAATATTTGCTAAATCAGCAGGTGCAATGCTGATAGTTTTAACTTTTTCCACCCGGAATATAGTCAGCAATTCGCCGGCCACGGAGCGCACCGAACTGAAACTAAAGGCGATCGCCACCGCTAAAACCATTACCGCCGCGGTTGCGGCCACCCGGTATTTTGACAACATCTGAAAGACTCCTTTCTTAAATCCATAATTATTTTGCCTCGGCCTCCTGCTGTTGTTGGACTGGAGCCATACTCCGCCGGTGTCAATCCCGGTCCGGCTCAGGGACCGCAGGTAACCGGCCACCCTGGCATCGGTGAAGGTTTGGTTTTCCCTTAATTGATCCAGAGTTTCACGGCACGAACTACAGCCCGTCAAGTGTTTTTCAATCGCAGATTGTTCGCCGCCGGCAACCTCTCCATCCAGGAAAGCTTGCAGCGCGCCGGTATCATAACACACCGCCATCACTCCTTGAGCCTGGTGTATTCGGTCTTGAATCTGGCACGGGCCCGCGCCAGCAGGGTACCAATTGATGATTCTTTCACACCCAGCGCTTCGGCTAATTCGGCGTAACTCATTCCGGAAAACTTCAGCAGCAAGCAGGCCCGGTCTCTTTCCGGCAAGAGTTCCAGAACGCGCCGGGTGAAGGACGCTTCCTCCTCCCGCTCCAGCGCATCTTCAGGACCCTCTTCCGCTGCAGTATCCCACTGACGCCCGGCACGGCTTTCCCGGTGTCTCCTGCTGTTTTCACTGCGCAACTGGTTGTAAGCCAGGTTAGTCGCCACTTTTGCCAGCCAACCGTTCAGGTTGGCAGACTCCCGGGGTGGTGTGAGGTAAAGCTTGATAAACGTTTCCTGGGCAACGTCCTCCGCGGCGGCGCGGTTACCCAGCAGACCGATTAGCCTCCTGCAAACAGCCGGGTAAAAGCGGTCAAAAAGCACCTTGAAAACAGCCGGTTTTAATCTGTGTTCATCATTTTCCGGCGAGCTCATCCGGGTCCTCCAGACTGGGGTGATTTCATTATATATAACAGAGACGAGAGCGTTTTTGTGACAGTTGCACCAGTAAACTTATCAAGAGATTATAGCTTTAATAACACTCTGTCAAGGCGTGACGCCCGTGGTATATTTTCCCGGTCAAGCAAGGGTACGTCCTGTTCGATTGTTTGATGTCTATATTTGACTCATGTTATCAATTATAATAAAATTAGCAAATGATAAAGTAGGTTGGGCTGGAGGGCTAATTGAAGGCACGTTTACAGGAGTTAGATTTATTAAGAAGTATTGCCGTGTTAGCCGTAATAGCGATACATATAACGGGCGGATATTTATTTAACGGCAAGCACGGTGTTGTTTTATTGTGGAATCAAGGGATGCGGTTTGCAGTGCCTACTTTCTTTATAATATCAGGTTTTCTTCTATTCTATTATGATCTTGACAAGAAAAAAGTTATATTTAATAATTTTATTGTCCGGCGTTTATCTAAAATAATAATTCCATATATTATCTGGACATTTATCTATAGTGTTTATTACTTGCACAACGGGTTATTTGAAATAAAGCACGGCATCATGGATATGTTTGGGCAAGGATTTACTTTTATTGAAAAATACCTTATAAATATTATACGAGGGACAGCGGCGCCACACTTATATTTTATCGTAATAATAATTCAATTTTATATTTTATATCCAATTTTGCACAAGCTAGTTAAAGAACACGAAAAGCTAGTATTAGTCATTTCATTTATTGTAACTTTTTACTTTCAATTAGCTGATTATCTCTATGGCTATGAATTATTCCTGCTACCCAAAAGCGGATTCAAATATTATTCGATTTTATTTTTCCCCTGGATTTTTTATTTCGTGCTCGGCATGTATACTGTAATAAAGATAGATAAAGGGGAGATAAATTTAAACAAATTATCAATGAAGACCTTCTTGCCATGGGTGTTGGCCTACTGTATATTGATAACGGATACTATATTAACCAACACATCAGCCACCTCAATCAAACCAACCATAATGCTCTACAGTGTTGCAAGTTTCTTCTTCTTATACCACTAAGTATATATATCAAAGATTTTAATGATTCTTTTAATAAATTTATCAAATGGTTTTCAGCCCAGTCTTTTTTTATATATTTCAGTCATATTTTAGTGCTAAGTGAACTTAGAATATTCATCGCGAACAAAAATTTAGATGCTGTTTGGAGCGGCGGCTCCGTTATAATTTTTCTATTTATAAGTGTGATAATCATATCTTGCGCAATTGTATATCTGCTTAGTTTAACACCATTTGTCAGCGTTCTTGGCGGCGTCAATTCAACTTTCTTAACACAAAAACGTGCATTTCGATAAGTGCTGTCCTTGATGTCATTCAAAAAACCCAGCCAGTATATCAACTACCTCTTCAAGAATATCCTCCGGAGCCTTTTCCTTAAACCTTGCATTCCTGGCGAGCATGTCTAATGCCTTTACCTGCTCGCACATTATAACACCTGTTGTGGCAGTTCTTTCATCAAGAGGCACATGCAATGGAAACCCGCGATTGGTATTTGTTATCGGACAAACAATCGCAATTTTTGTAAAGTTGTTAAAAGTATTATTACTGACCACTAACGCCGGACGTCTGCCTTTTTGTTCATGTCCCGCCTGTGGATCAAATTCAAGTGTTATGATATCTCCCTGTGCAGGTGTGTAGGCCATTACCACACCTCTTTTCCCCTCGGGCTGCCCGTATCCCATTCTGCGCTTCTATAATCACCATTATAACCGGCCAATCGTTCTTCTATCGTTTTGTGTTTTTTATTTGCACGGCTGATAATGATACTCCCGTTCTCCACCCTTATTTCCACTCTGTCGTTCTCACGCATGGCGACCTCCTCTAGTACTCCTTTCGGCAAACGTACCGCCTGACTGTTTCCCCATTTTTGAATAGTAGCAAACATGCGCGTCACCTCCAACATAAGTATATACATAGTATCTACGCGCGTCAATCAGTCTATTCGCCTAAAATGGTTTATTTACAACAAACTACCGCCAGTATATTTCTACTGAATCCCCTTCTTCAAGCGCGTCGGTAAAACCGGCGGGGGCCCCGTTTAGGCGCAAAACCGGCAGGCCGGTATGTGCCGCCGGCTCCAGATCAATGTGGTTGAGCACGTCCACAAAAATATAATGCTTTTTACCGGAAAGGTTTACTTTCTTCCCGTTGACTGTGACTGAAACGACTTCACCAGACGGCTGTCCGGCCTCGCTCCTGTCTACTCCCGTGTCATCACTCTCATTGTCTGAAAGTTTTTTTTTGACAAGCCTTACATCGTCCCCGTCCTGCAAAACATGCTCCAAAGTCGCTTCTACACCGTTAACATGGATAACCTGATCCGTCAGATCGACTTTTTCAAAAAGCTCGCCTAGTGTTTTTACCGTCTTTATCTCCAGATGGTCGCCATTCATTATCTCGGTATCATAAGAAGATAATTTCCCGTTAATCATACAAACCGGCTCGATTACCCTGGGCTCGCCGTCTAAAGTAATGCTGACGCCCGCCAGACCCTCCAGGAAATCCCGCGCGTAAGCCCTGGCGTCCGCGCCGGCCCCGGCTTTTAGAACATTAATCTCGTCACCGTCTTTAATGGCGGTTTTCAGGTTGGCTTTTTCACCGTTTATGTATATTTCCGCCGGACTGGCGAGACCGCCGTAAACTACTTCGGGTCTGCCGTTGAGGGTAAATTTCAAATCTTTGCCGTTGTACCCGATCAAATCCCTGGGGTTGAACTCCAACAGGCTGAGGGCGTTTGACACATTAAGATCCTTTGAATTAAACAGGCTGAATTCCTTGCCGTCCACTTTGATAGTGACAAAATTCTGTCCCAGTTTTTTAATGGCCACTGTCGCGATCCCCACTACCGTGACTCCTTCAGGTCCGTCCAGACCCTCCTCATCGACAGTCAGATTCTGAATGGCCGCTCTCCCTCTGACAGCGACTTTTTGCGCTTCTATGCCCAACTTTTCAGCCAGCTTGTCGGTCAACGCCGGCAGCCGCGAGCCGCCACCCACGCAAAAGATTGTTCTGGGCGGTTCTCCGCCGTTAAGGTTCATGATTGACCCTGCTATTTCACCGGCCAACTTGTCCAAAACCGGCTCGATCACAGCGGCCACCTCAGCGGCGGCAACCGTGGTCTCAATACCCAGGACATCTTTGTAAACAATCTTCCCGCCGTTTTCTAAAGATCGTTTAATCTTCTCCGCCCAGTTAAAGTCAACTAATAAAGTTTCGGCGACAGCCTCGGTTATTTCATCGCCGGCCACCGGCACCATACCATACGATACTACTGATCCCTTTCTGGTGATGGCAATATCAGACGTGCCCGCGCCGATATCAATCAGCGCCAGATTTAACAGTCTCATACTTTCCGGAATCAGTACCTCGATGGCCGCGATTGGTTCCAGCGTCAGGTTTACCGGTTCCAGACCCACTCTTCCCAGCACCGCGTAAAGCCCGTTCACCACCGATTCCGGCAAGAAAGTAGCCAGTACGTCGGCTCCGATAATTTTACCGCGATGCCCGATTAAATTGGTAACCGGATAATTGTTTAAATAATATTTAACGACGCTGTAACCCACGCAATAAAATTTTTCAGTGTTTCCGGCAACAGCTGTGTCAACCTCCTGGTGGGCGCTCCTGATGCCGGCTATTTCCAGACTGTTAACCATCGTGCCGTCGATCTCCACATGATCGTCAATATCCATTTCAGCATGGCACTGTTTGGTTACCAGGGACCTTCCAGCGGCAGCTATGGCCGCTTTGTTCAACTTAAACCCGACCTTTTTTTCGAGAACACGTTTGACTTCCAGCACTGTGTCCGCCACTTTGGGAATGTCGTGAATCTGCCCGTCAAACATGGACCGGCTGCCGTGCTCAACCATATGCTGAGCGACTACCCGCAGCAAGCCCGACTCAACCAGGGCTACGACCCCAATCACCGTTCTCGTCCCAATATCCAGGGCGAATATGGAGTTTTCCTCGGACGGAATTATTTTTGCCATTTTACACCCCTGACCTGAATTTACTTTTGGCAAATTTCAACAAAAGTATAACCCATATATTCCTATTAATCAACTATTCAAAATTTTTAGGATTAATTGTATCTTCAAAATCATTCCATGAAGTCGGACTCATGTGTTCACTAATACACCCTGTCCGTTCTCAAGGCCATATTTCCACATGATAATAGCGTCTTCATTGTTATCGGTGTAATACTTTTTCCGCAGCCCTTTTTCTATGAAACCCATAGTTGTATACAGATGCCGGGCAATCAGGTTTGACGGGCGCACTTCAAGGGTCATCTTAAAGATCCCGAATAAAGCTGCCCGCCTGATCAATTCCATCATCAGCATTTTACCGATATTATTCATCCGGTAATCAGGATGCACGGCGACATTAGTAATCTGCGCTTCTTCAAGAACAAGCCACATGCCTCCGTAGCCTGCCACCTGTCCATTCACTAACGCTACTATATAATGGGCAAAGCTGTTTTTTATTTCAGAAGAAAAAGTTTGACGGGACCAGGGAGCCGGGTAGGACGCTTGTTCGATTTCAAACACTTGATCCAGGTGTTCAGGGCCCATTTTACAAAAAGTAACTTTCACAATTCCAATCCCCCGGCACAATGTTTTTTCCGCCAAATTACCTCAGCCTCAGATAGTCTGATATATTCCGGCTGCAACCGTGATGGGCTGACACCCCTTCCGTTGTCAAACGCCACTAAACCTAGCTCAGCTACCGCGGCACCCCTCGGGTAACTAGCAGCCAGCGGGGCAAATACCGCCATTTGCGCCAGGCCGGTTTTAAGCTGATCGCCATAAACCGGCAATCCGTCTCCTAAAAAAGTCACCGGCTTTTGGTAACCCGCTAACAATTTGATTAATTCCTCTATCCGCGCGGCTCTGGGACTCATCAACAGAACCGGAGCCATGCCGGAATAATCATATACAGCAGTGTATACTTCATTTTTCCGGGCGTTCAATACCGGACATATCAAACGGTTATGTCCGGCAAAGGCGTGAGCGAGGGTTTCCAGAGTAGAAATACCCGCTACCGGCAACTCCCATACCTGGGCCAAAGCCTTGGCGGTACTCATCCCAATCCGCAGGCCGGTGAAAGACCCCGGCCCGCTGGACACCGCTATACCGGTCAGGTCGCGGCGTTCAATCTCCGCATCTTCAAGTGCAGCCTTAATCATCGGAAGCAAATTTACAGAATGTGTCCGTTTATTTAGAACCATGCGCTCGGCCAGGATTCCCTCTCTACCGGCGACAGCAACCGCGGCCACCGGAGTGGCGGATTCAATCCCCAACACATACAAGACCCATCAACTCCTCAACCATGCCCGTCAAGTCATCTCCATATGGAACGAAAGAAATATTCCTGGCTTCCTCACTTTCCGGACTCCTGTCAATAAAGATATCCAGTCTAACGGCCGGGAGCAATTCCGCCACCCGCTCCGGCCACTCAATTACTGTTACACCGCTGCCGTAAAAATATTCTTCATAACCCAAATCTTCTAATTCCAGAGCGTCTTCCAGCCGGTAAAAATCCATATGATAAAGAGGCAGCCGGCCCAGATACTCATTGATGATGGTAAAAGTGGGACTGGTCACCGGCCCGTCGACCCCCATGCCACAAGCCACTCCCTGGGCAAACCGGGTCTTTCCGGCCCCAAGGTCGCCATTCAGACATACCACGTCGCCCGGACGCAACAACGCGCCCAGTTTTTTTCCCACACAGGCGGTTTCCTTTGGTGTCGTAGTTTTAATTACAGGCAACACGTTCACCCCGATATCAAAACACCCCTACCCGAAAGAGGGCGAAAACATTAAATATTATAATAAAAGCTTGCATTTTATACGTTTCATTATAACAAAAGTTTGTCCAAACAACAAAAAACCCTTCCACTATTGGAAGGAGATTAAAAGAAAATAAAAATTCTGCTTACTCAACCGCTTGCAGCCGTTTTTCCAAAAGCAGGGCAATCGCGGTCAAATCCCTTAAGGAATTCTTTTAGCTCGTCCACATCAAAAGGCTTGACAATACAGGTAAGCGCCCCTTTTTGCATAGCTTGTGAAACCGTTTCTTCCGAACTGAACGCAGTCATGATCACCACATTTGTTTCGGGGGCCAGCGCCTTAATTTTCTCCAAAGCCTCCAGCCCCCCCATCAAGGGCATCCGTACATCCATGAAGATTAAATCGGGACGGATGGAACGAGCCAAATCAACTGCTTCAAGTCCATTACCGGCGGTATGAGCCCGGTGACCCGAATCCCGAACGATAATTTCCAGCAAATAACGCACCCCGGCTTGGTCGTCTACAATTAGAACATCTAACGGCTCTCGTCGCATTTCATCACCTCCCGACAAAAATTTACATTATATAGCAATTAAGTTTAATAATCCAATTATATTCAATTCGACAACTAATTGCAATATTTCTAAGCAATTTTCTTAAATTTATTCAGAAATCCAAAACTTTTTCGCAGCAAATTTTTTTCAGTAGAAACTCTTATATGAGCGAATAAACTTTAACTCCGTCAATAAATACTTGTTCCACACGGCAAAGAAAATCAAAGGGATGTCGATCCATTACGACAAAATCGGCGTCTTTCGCCGGTTCCAAACTCCCCAGGCGATGATCCAACTTTAATATCTTCGCGGCATCTATGGTTACCGCCCGTAGAGCGGCGTCTACAGTTAAACCGCCTTTAACAGTCATGGCGGCGGAAACAGCCAGATACTGAATAGGCACAACCGGATGGTCGGTCATTATCGCAAAAAGCACTCCAGCCTCCGAGAGCACTCTGGCCGTTTGGAGGGTCAGTCCCTGCATTTCCACCTTGGCCCTGTTTGTGATCACCGGGCCGACGACGGCGGGAATCCTTAGCTCCGCCAGTTTCCGCGCTACGATATGGCCCTCGGTACAGTGCTCGACAACCAGATCCACCTGAAACTCCCGGGCAATGCGGACCGCTGTCATAATGTCGTCAGCGCGGTGGGCGTGCACCCGCAAGGGAATCTCCCGCTTCAGCACCCCGGCCAGCGCTTCCAGCTTCAGGTCTTTCTCAAACGCGGCTGCATTTTTAGCTATGCCTGAAGAAGACTTCTTCATGTATTCCTGCCCGCGCACCAGCGCTTCTCTTAAAATCGCCGCGGAAGCCATGCGGGTGGCGGGCGTCTTTTTTTCACGCCCGTAACTGCGTTTTGGATTTTCACCTAAAGCAGCCTTCAGGCCGACCGGAAAGCGGACGATCATATCATCTATCACCGTGCCGTGCGTTTTTACCGCCGCCATTTCGCCACCGATGATATTTGCGCTGCCGGGACCTGTCACAACAGTGGTGACCCCTCCCGCGAGAGCGTCGCGAAATCCCAGATCCGCCGGGTTGATCGCGTCAATGGCGCGCAGATGCGGAGTGACCGGGTCGGTGCTCTCGTTACAGTCGTCTCCCTCTTCCCGGTATATCTCTTCAACAATGCCGAGGTGGCTGTGCGCGTCGATCATCCCGGGCATAACCACCTTTCCCGATACATCAACGCTTTCCGCGCCCCGGGGAATGACGATACCGTTCTCGACGCCATAAATCTTGCCGTTATCTACCAGCAAAGTTCCCCTGTCTATTACGCGCCCCGCCATGGTAATAATCATACCGCCTGCGACAGCCAGCATTTTTGCTCACCTCTACTTTGTTACAAAAAGAACATCCTCACCGGATGTTCTTTTTTATAAATCCAACAAACCGAGACTTATTTCCGCCGCCTGTTTCACTTTAACCATCATCTCACTGTCAAGAGACGTTATTTTTTCCAAAAGTCTGCTTTTGTCTATCGTCCTGATTTGTTCCAGCAAAATTACAGAATTTTTTCCCATTCCACCTGGGTGGGCCGGCATCTCCACGTGTGTAGGAAGCTTAGCTTTGGCAATTTGGGAAGTAATCGCGGCAACAATGGTGGTGGGGCTGTACTGGTTTCCAATGTCGTTTTGTATTATCAGCACCGGCCTTGTCCCCCCCTGTTCCGAGCCGACAACCGGGCTCAGATCAGCATAAAAAATATCACCCCGGCGGATCAGCATGGCTTATTTTACCTCCGTCCCCGGTAGTTCGAACTTTTGTGTGACTTCCGACTCCAGGCGGTAATGCTCAATAGCAAGTGCAAGGTTGATATTAGCCATTTCCAGGTATCCTTTTTTCATTTGCTCAATAAATAACCGCCTTCTGCGATCTTCAATGTAAAGCTTTACGGCCTCGCGGATAATATCGCTCCGGCTAATCTGCTCGGCGGCTGCGATCCGGTCCACTTCGGCCAGAAGTGAATCAGGCAAACTGACCATAAATTTCTCAACCCGTGGCACGAACCGGACCCCCTTTCATGAAGCGATAATAGTATCAGTGTTTCACCGCGCCACGGCCGCGTGACAGCGCCACTTTCCCGGTGCGCACCATATCCACAATACCGTAGTCTTCCAATGCCACGCAAAACGCGTTTATCTTCTTCTCGTCACCTAATATCTCTATTATCATTGTATCCTTGCTCACGTCAATAATATTAGCCCGGAATACTGAAACAAGATTGATTATATCCGACCTGCGGTCAACTTCAACATTCACCTTGATTAATGCAAGCTCACGGTCAACTGAATCTTCATACTTCAGTTCAACTATCTTAATGACATCGACCAGCTTAGACAGCTGCTTCATAACCTGATCCAAGATATAGTCATCCCCTTGAACGACAATGGTAATGCGTGTCACACCTGTTTCTTCAGTATATCCGGCAGCAATGCTTTCAATGTTAAATACCCTCCTGCTGAGTAGGCCGGATATACGGGCCAGGACGCCCGGTTTATTAGTTACCAACACTGCCAGTGTATGTCTCAAATCAAGCCCTCCCGCCCGACATTATTATCACTATAATACTACTGTGCAATAGTAAACTTTATAGCATAATAAAATTATTTGTTATACCACATATTATACCATAATTAAGCGCAAAAGTCCCTGCTTCTTAAACTTATAAGCACACCTGCGCGAAATATAGCATAACGACGATAAATGGGTTTTATGTTATTATATATTTACGCAAAGTCTCGGAGGTTACCATGATCAGTTTTAGTAAAATATCAATTTTCGAAGGTCTCGAGCAAAGCGAATTGGACCGGGTCGTAAAATGGGTTACCCGTGAAAATTATTGAAATTTTATCTAACAGGTTAAAGCAGGCTAATAGACAGATCGAGGAACTGGTGTTTTTAAACGCCCGTTCCCGGGTGATTTATAATTTAATCAGTCTGGCCAAAGAATACGGACGGCCGGAAGAAGGGGAAATAACCATATCACTGCAGTTAACTCATGCTGAACTTGCCAAGCTTGTCGGAATATCCAGGGAGACAATGACTAAAGTGCTCGCTGAACTGCAGGACAGCAATTTAATCAAAGTAACCCGGAAAAAACTTCAAGTAATAAACCTGGACGATCTATGCCGGCAAGTTATGTAGCGGCAATTTTTATAGATATCCCCTTGCCAAAAGTACGCTGCCAGGTTAAAATAACTTAAGGTAAATATGATAATAAGGTACATAGAAGTATTGAGGCCGAGGGTGTCCTTAAATGCCGTAATGATTTATGGTATTTTTGCGACACTTTTTATTTTAGCAAGAAAACAACAAGGAGGTTGTTTTGTGAAAAAAATTGAGGCCATTATCCGTCCGGAAAAGTTGGAAGAAGTAAAAGATGCTTTAGGCAAGTATAACATCCAAGGCTTGACAGTAAGCCAGGTGGTAGGTTGCGGATTGCAGAAAGGCAGGGTTGGTGTATATCGCGGCAATGAATACAGTATCAACCTGTTGCCGAAAATCAAGCTGGAGATCGTTATCAGTGACTATCAGGTCGAGGACGTAGTGGACATTATCAAAGAAGCAGCATATACAGGCGCAATCGGCGACGGAAAAATTTTTATTTTACCTGTGGAAAACGCTTTTCGCATCCGTACCGGCGAATCTGGTCAAGACGCATTATAAAAACACAAGGTCGACGACGCCCTTGAATAGTTTATTTGGGGCGTTTTCTTTTTATGGGAGGGGACTATCTTGATAGACAATGACGATCTTAAAAAAATTGAAGCGTTGTTTGACAAAAGCTGCGATAACTGTCTGCTCACCCGCCAACACTGTTCAAGTTGCCGTATTGACAAATTAAGAGGGATTTTCAATCAATTTAAGCAACCGGGAATTCACGAAGCATTCTTGATTAATATCAATGATTTAAGCGCTTTATTGGACCTGGCCGAAGAAGCCGCCAATACCGGCGCGCGAAAACATGAAGTCGTTGATAAATGGCGGCGCGCAATTAGCAAAGATAAAGCCGCTGCCGCGATATAAGATACATGCAATTATAATATTTCGACAGGGATGTTAAACGGGCGAAGGCGCTCTTTTTGACCGGTATGACTATAATCCGGTCTTAAAGAACGTTTTTATTTTATTCAGGTAAGGTTGAACAGGCGCCGCATTGTAAGCCTGCTGGCCGCCGATGGCAAATTTTCATGGAAGAAATGGGAGGAGTAAAAACCAATGACTGAAATCAATGTGCAAGATCTTGCGTCCGGTGTGGATACCGTGTGGGTATTGCTCTGCGCGGCCCTGGTATTCTTTATGGAAGGCGGGTTCGCCTTCCTGGAAGCCGGTTTTATCCGCGCCAAGAACTCTATGAATATCGTGATGAAAGTTTTCACCGACAGCACAATCGGGATGCTCAGTTACTGGGCGGCAGGCTTTGGAATAATGTACGGCTTGGACCGGGCCGGCGTTTTCGGAAGCACCGGGTTTTTAATCGGCGGCGACCTGAGCCACATTCAATTAAGAATACCAATCTATGCTTATTGGTTATTCCAGGCAGCCTTTGCCATGGCCATGGCCTCGATCGTTTCCGGCGCGGTGGCCGAACGGATGAAATACGGCCCTTACATTATCTATACCGCGGTGGCAGCCGCCTTGATTTATCCTGTCGCCGGCCACTGGGTATGGGGGGTTAACGGCTGGCTGGGAAAACTCGGGATGCTGGACTTCGCCGGATCGGCGGTTGTGCACGCCGTGGGCGGCTGGAGCGCCCTCGCAGCCGTGCTGGCGCTGGGTCCGCGAACAGGGAAGTATAACAAAGACGGCTCTTTAAATGTTCTGCCCGCTCACAACTTGCACCTGGCCTTTTTGGGGACCTTTATTCTGTGGTTTGGCTGGTTCGGCTTCAATCCGGGCAGTTCCCTCTCCGGACTGGACATGAATATAGCCAGGATCGCCCTGACCACCAACCTGGCCGCGGCGGCAGGCGGCACCGCCGGCATCCTGTTTACCATGTTCAAATACGGCAAAGCCGACCCCAGTATGGCTATGAACGGAGCGCTGGCAGGACTCGCCGCCATTACGGCCGGGACAGCTTACGTGCAACCGGCCGGCGCGGTGATAATAGGCGGAGTAGCCGGAGTATTGGTGGTTCTGGCAGTGAGCTTCTTTGACAAAATCAAGGCTGACGACCCGGTAGGCGCTATTGCCGTGCACGGGGCAGGCGGCACATGGGGAGCCCTGGCGGTTGGCTTGTTTGCCCAGCAGGGCGGCTTGTTTTACGGCGGCGACGCCGGGCTCCTGGGCGTTCAGGCGCTCGGCGTTCTTTCAGTATCGGTATGGGCTTTCACTGCCACTTACCTGGTGTTCACAGCGTTAAAGAAAACAGTCGGTATCCGGGTATCCGCCCAGGAAGAATTTGAAGGACTGGATTTGAATGAACATGGCATCACAGCATACACGGGACTGATGACAAACCCGCTTTACGACATCGAAGAGAACCCGGCACACTCCTTTGGCGGTATCCAGCCGCAGAAAGCGCTACTGGTGAATACCGCTCAAAACATTGAGCCATAAACTCAACGCCTTAAAGCAAGAGACTTTTATTCCGGTATAGTTTATACACAAGTTAATCAAAGCAAAGTCAATAAAAGAGCTCCCCCAAAGGGGTATGTCGAAATGGTATGGCGCTTGACGTCATGCCATTTTCTTTTGCAGGTTTCTTCAATCGTGGCCAGGCCCATACGATGCGCCATTACCTTTTTTGTGGCATCCTGCGATGTTTCATTTCAGCGTAATTTGTACCTCTTTCCCAAGAGATCGGGCAACCTTTGCCAGAAAGTCGAGGGACGGATTGTACGTTCCGCTTTCCAGGCGGCTGATATTGTTTACTCAATAATACAAAGGGTATCCCCCACTTTGACCACGTCACCCTCACTTACCATGATTTCCTTAATAGTTCCGCCCGAAGGAGAAGGCACATTGAAAATTGCTTTACTGGTCTCCATTTCAACCAGATCATCCTCTTCTTCAACCTTGTCGCCTTCCTTCACGTGCCAGAAAGTAACGGTACATTCCTCAACACCTTCAGCGAGAAACGGCAACTTGACTTCCATATGATAAACCTCCCTTATTGTACTTTAATTGACTATATAGTTGTTAAGTTGATGTAGGTTTGCCATTAGGGCGATTTTAAGCCTACTTCAAACTATATTTGCGATACACTTCACCGGCCTGGTAAGAACTGCGCACCCACGGGCCTGCCGCAACTTCCCCGAACCCCATGGACAACCCTTTTTCCATGTAAAAATCATAAGTCTCCGGCAAGACATATTCCATTACCGGCAGTTGAACATCTGAAGGACGAAGATATTGCCCGATAGTGAGGATGTCGCAGCTTGCGGAGCGTAAAATGCGCATTACATTCAGAACCTCTTCACTGCTCTCACCCAAGCCAACCATCAGACCGGACTTGGTAGTGATCCCAGGCGCTAGTTCCTTAACTTTTTTTAAAAAATCTACCGACCTTGTAAAATCAGCCTGCGGCCTTACAGTAGGATAAAGTCTGGGAACCGTTTCGATATTATGGTTAAAAACATCAGGTCCGGCGGCAACCACTTCGGCAATCGACTCCGGTTTGCCCTGGAAATCCGGGGTAAGGACCTCAATGGTGGCGTCCGGCGCTATCTTTCTAATAAGCCCAATAGTACCGGCAAAATGCCCCGCGCCGCCGTCCGGCAAGTCGTCCCGGGTTACCGACGTAACCACCACATGTTTTAAACCCAGCACGGCTGCCGCTTCCGCCACCCGCTCCGGCTCGCCTGAATCCGGCGCCGCCGGTGTCCCCTTGTTTACAGCGCAAAAAGCACAACCACGAGTGCAGGTATCACCCAGGATCATAAAGGTGGCGACTTTCCGGGAAAAGCATTCCGCCTGGTTGGGGCACCGCGCTCCCTGGCAGACTGTATGCAGACGCAGTCCGGACAGCAGTTCCCTGGTGTGAGCTACTTTAACGGAAGTAACTATTGTTTTGCGCAGCCAGGGCGGAAAACGCCCCGTCACGGTCATATCCCCACCGCCTCACTCAGTTCGGCCGCTGAATAGCCGGCTTCTATCTGAAGATTAAATACATCCCCGAAATGTCCCCCAACGGTTGCCATAATTTCAAATTCCGGGACATCCCGGCCGAGGAGCCTGGTTAACGAGGTCACTCCCTTATCCCGGATGCCGCAGGGAGTAATAAAGCTGAAATACTTCATATCCGGATTAATATTAAAAGCCCATCCATGATAACTAACCCAGTTGCTGACCCCGATCCCAACGGCGCATATCTTATCCTGACCGGCCCAAACCCCGGGATACCGGTCCAGGCGGCCTGCCTCGACGCCGTATTCCGCCAGGACCCGGATGAACACCTCTTCGTACATGCGCAGCAATTTATGGAGGTCGCTTCCGTGCTGCCTTAAATTTAAGATGGGGTAACCGACAAGCTGACCGGGGCCATGGTAAGTAATATCGCCACCCCGGTCGACTTCATATACTTTGATGCCCTCACGCTCCAGCACATAGTCCGGCGCAAGGATATGTTTCCTGGACCCGCTCCGGCCAATCGTATAGACCGGCGGGTGGCTCAACAACAGGAGTGTGTCAGGAATTTTCCCGGTTACCCGTTCCTTAACCAGCCTTTTTTGCAGGTTGTACGCTTTAAGATAATCACATAGTCCTAGATACAGTACCCGGCACCAGCGATTCAAGAGTTCGCCCTCCTCCGGAAAACTTTTCTATATAGGTAGTCAGAATTCAGTAGTCGGAATTCAGAATATTACGAGTCAAAAACCACTCTTTTATTCTGACTACTGACTCCTGACTACTGAATACTGTCATTTCACGTGTGTATGCTCATGCCGTGTACGGCCCCGGCGGCTTCCAGCACGGCCTCGGGCAATGTCGGGTGGGCGTGAATGGTTTCTGTCAGCTGCTTAACCGTGACCCCCATCTTGACGGCCAGGGCGGCTTCAGCGATCAGGTCGGTGGCGTGCGGCCCGACAATATGCACTCCGAGCACCCGGTCGCTTTCCGGATCGGCAAGAATTTTGACAAATCCATTTGTTTCACCCATGGCTTTCGCCTTGCCGCTGGCGATAAAGGGGAATTTACCCGATTTGACATTGATTCCTTTTTCTTGCGCCTCCTGGGTAGTCAAACCGACACCCGCAACTTCCGGGTGGGTGAAGACGCAATTAGGTATTACCCGGTAGTCCATCTCACGGGGACGGCCTAAAATATTGTCGACCGCGGCCAGGCCCTGGGCGGAAGCGACATGGGCAAGCTGGATTTTGCCGGTAATGTCGCCAATCGCGTAGATGCCGGGAACGCTGGTTTCAAGTTTACCGTTAACAATGACCTCACCGCGCTGCCCCAAGGCCACACCAGCTTCTTCCAACCCCAAACCGTGGGTGTTCATCGTCCGGCCGATGGAAATAAGCGCCCTGCCGGCAGCAATTTCTTCACCCGATTCCAACACGGCGGTAACAGTTCCGGCAGACTTCTTCACTTCCAGGATATTCGCCTTGGTTTTAACAGTGATACCCTGCCGTTTTAGCAGTCCCTGCATTGTCTTGGCCGCTTCCTGATCTACCGCCGGCAAGATGGCGGGCATCACTTCCAGCACGGTTACTTTCGATCCCAGGGCATTAAAGATACAGGCGAACTCACAGCCAATCACCCCGCCGCCGACAACCAGCATCTTTTCCGGAACGTCAGCGATGTTTAACGCCTCATTGGAGGTGAGCACCAACTCCCCGTCGTAGCCTAAAGCTGTGATTAGTGCCGGCTCGGTTCCAGTGGCGATAATAATATTATCTGTTGTTAAAACTATTTCTTCGCCGCCTTCCGCCGCCACACTGACTTTACCCGGAGCCTGCAGGCGGGCCGTACCCTTAATCAAATCTATTTTATTCTTTTTAATAAGATAATTTACCCCCGTAACCAGTTGAGACACGACTTTATTTTTCCGCTCCACCAGGCGGCTGAAATCAACCGTCACTTCTCCCGTGGCAATGCCGAATTCGGCAGCGCGGCGGATGTTATTCAACAATTCGGCGCCGTACGCCAGTGTTTTAGTCGGGATGCACCCCCGGTTCAAGCAGGTGCCGCCCACTTCGTCCTTTTCAATTAAGGCGACTTTAGCGCCCAGTTGGGCCGCCCGGACCGCGGCGACATAGCCGCCCGGACCGGCGCCTATAATCACAATTTTATAGCACACTATACCCACCTCGCTAAACAGTTGTCGGTCGTCAGACGTCTACTTTTCACCCAGTTTATCCGAATCAACCCCGCCGCGCAAGTGAAACACTCCGCAGTACAACCCGGTGTCCAAGTGCCGTCTGCCGGTTGCCGGCCCATAATATTTTTATTACCTTGACATGAAAATAGTTTCAATATAGTATTACTATACTGTCAGTAATTGGTGGTCAGCCAAAGTATTTGACAGATGTTCACGAAGGATGAATCAAAATGATTTTTTTAAATTACCTAACGGCTATATTAATGAGTATACTAGTTACAAAAATTATTCTTAATATGATATCCCTCATTTGAAAAAGAGGGGATTAGCCGGAGTATTCTCTAACAAGATTTTTGAGGACCTAACCAAATAATTTTTATTTTATCAGTTACTTTTTGAAATTCTTTATCCCCAGTAATGAGTGGCGCATCTTTTTCTAAAGCAAGCGCAGCGGCGAAACAATCTGCAAAGGAGATACCACCCCTCGACTTAAATATCCCAGCTAATTTAGCCCGTTCCCAAGTGACATCTACAATACGAATATTATTAGCTTGCATTACTTCAGACTCAACGATCTCCGCAGTTTCCATACCTCGCTCTCGAAGTACAATATAAAATACTTCACCTAAATTAATCGCACTTATATAAAACTGTGCCCCAGGACCCTGGAGATATTCATTAACAATATCTCCCCCCTCCTCAGCTTCCAAAAAAGCAAGCAAGGCATACGCATCCAAAACGAAAACTTTATCGTTCTTCTTTCTCAATTTCCAGGGCATGTTCTTTTCGCAGCGACCCGGTTAAGCTTGTTTTACCTTTTAAAGTACCATGAAGCTTAACAAATGGTCTATCCTGTAATGGTACCAAAACTAACTTACCTTCGTGTTCGTGTAGTTGAAACCTATCTCCTTGTTTAATATTGAATTTTTTTCTTATTTCTGAAGGGATAATTATTTGTCCTTTTGAAGAAACTGTGATAACCGGCACTGCCTTACACCTCCTTTATCTTACATTATAAATGTAAGCTGACTTAATATCAATTATAAGGTATTTATTATTTGTTAATAGATTTATCGGTTGTTTCAAAAAAATACCAAAAGAATATATTGATAATAATAAATCACGGTGTTATGAAATTCATTTTTCTACAACTGATAACTACAATGCTTTTGCACTCATAAAAAGCAGGGATGAATTTCATCATCCCTGCCCAAAATACTTTTCTTTTATTCTGACTCCTGAATTTCTGACTCCTGTCTACTGATCACTTTAGCATGGTGGAACCCATCAGGTAGCGGTCACACTCGCGCGCCGCGCCGCGCCCTTCATTGATCGCCCAGATCACGAGGCTTTGACCCCGGCGCATGTCGCCGGCGGCAAATACTCCTTTGACATTGGTCGCAAACTTGCCGTATTCAGCCTTCGCGTTGGAAAACCCGTCGCGCTCGACACCGAGCTGGTCGAGCAGGGTGTTTTCCGGACCGGTAAACCCCATGGCCAACAGCACCAACTGGGCGGACCAAACTTTCCCGGTACCGGGAATTTCCCTGGGCGCAAGGCGGCCCTGATCATCTTTTATCCACTCAACCTGAATAGTGTGTACTTCTTTTACATAGCCATACTCATCTCCGGCAAATTTTTGCGCCGTGACGCAGTAATGACGGGGGTCGGCTCCGTAAAGAGCCTCCGCTTCCGCCTGGCCGTAATCAACTTTAAATACCCGCGGGAATTGGGGCCAGGGGTTATTGGCGGCACGTTCGAGCGGCAACCTCGGCATGATCTCAAGCTGGTTGACACTATTGCATTTGTGGCGCAGGGCGGTGCCGACACAGTCGGTGCCGGTGTCACCGCCGCCGATCACAATAACGTCTTTGCCCGCGGCGGAGATATAATTCCCGTCGGCAAGACCGGAGTCCAGCAGGCTCTTGGTACTTGCGCCCAAAAATTCCACCGCGAAGTGAATTCCCTTCAGGTTTCGGCCCTCAATCGGCAGATCGCGCGGTTTTGTCGAGCCTCCGCAAAGAACTGCCGCGTCGAATTCTTGTAAGAGCTTTTTCGCGGGATAGTCTTTGCCCACTTCCGTGCTTGTTACAAAAGTGACACCTTCCGCCGCCATCAAATCAACGCGCCGCTGAACAATCCTTTTGTCAAGCTTCATATTGGGGATGCCGTACATCAAAAGCCCGCCAACCCGGTCGGCACGCTCAAAAACAGTAACCCGGTGACCGGCTTTGTTAAGCTGGTCCGCGCAGGCCAGGCCGGAAGGACCGGAGCCAACCACTGCAACTTTTTTGCCAGTCCTGCCGGAAGGCGGGCACGGGGCTATCCATCCCTCTTCATAGGCACGCTCGATAATGGCATTCTCGATAATTTTCGTAGTGACAGGGTCGCTGTACAACCCGGCGGCACACGCGCCCTCACAAAGGGCCGGGCAAACCCTGCTCGTAAACTCCGGAAAGTTATTCGTTTTTAACAGGCGTGTCAACGCCTCTTTCCACAGGCCCCTGGACACCAGGTCATTCCACTCGGGGATCAGATTATGGTTGGGGCAACCTGAAATCATGCCGTTTATCACGGTTCCGCTATGGCAGAAGGGCGTGCCGCAACCCATGCAGCGCGATCCCTGAATTTTTAACTTTTCCTCCGAAAAAGGGCAATGAAGTTCGTCCCAGTCATTTATGCGCTCCAAAGGAGCACGGTCGTCCGGGAGTTCCCTCTGATATTCCATAAATCCTGTCGGCTTACCCATGATACTTCCTCCTCACCGGTTAGTTCCCGCTGACCCGAGATACGTCTTTTAGATTTTCTTCAAAAGCGACCATAATGGCTTCATCACCGCCAAGGCCCATCTGATGCGCCCGGTCAATGGCTTCAAGCATGCGCTTGTAATCTTTTGGAATAACCTTTACAAATTTCGGCGCCATTTCGTCCCATTTATCCAGAACCACCCGGGCTTTTTCGCTTCGGGTATATTTTAAATGTCTTTGAATCATTTCTTTAACCTCGGCAGTTTCACCGGCATTTTCAAGAGTTTCAATAGTTACCATCTCGTAGTTGCAGCGATCCGGGAACGTCCCGTCTTCGTCAAGCACATAGGCAACCCCGCCCGACATGCCGGCCGCGAAGTTCCTGCCGGTCACGCCAAGCACGACAACACGGCCGCCGGTCATATATTCACATCCGTGGTCGCCTACACCTTCAACAACAGCATTCACACCGCTGTTTCTGACACAGAATCTTTCACCGGCCACGCCCCGGATATAAGCTTCCCCTGATGTCGCGCCGTAAAAGGCCACATTGCCGACAACGATGTTTTCTTCCGGCACGAAGGTCGCTTTAGCCGGCGGAAAAACAATCAGCTTGCCGCCCGAAAGGCCTTTGCCGTAGTAATCGTTGGCGTCTCCTTCAAGGGTGAGCGTAATTCCCCTGGAAACAAAAGCGCCAAAACTTTGCCCGGCGGAACCATCAAAGTAAAGACGGATTGTATCCTCGGGCAGGCCTACCCCACCGTAGCGCTTGGTCACCTCATGGCCCAATATAGTGCCTACCACCCGGTTGGTGTTCAGAATAGGCAGCCTGGCCTCAACCGGCTCCCCGCGCTCCAGGGCCGGCTCGCATCTCTTTAATAGCTCCTGTTTATCCAGAGATTTCTCCAACCCGTGATATTGTTCAGTTTGGCAGTACCTCCCGACGTTTTCCGGAACGTCGGGCTGCCAGAGCAGGGCCGACAGGTCCAGTCCTTTCGCCTTCCAGTGATCTATATCTTTCTTGGCTTCCAGCACATCGGTGCGGCCAACCATTTCGTTAACAGTGCGGAAACCGAGTTCCGCCATAATTTCCCGTATTTCCCGGGCGATAAACCTCATAAAGTTGACTACATGCTGCGGGTCGCCCTTGAAATTCTTACGCAATTCCGGGTTTTGGGTCGCTATGCCGACCGGGCAGGTATCCAGGTTGCAAACCCGCATCATAACACAGCCCATGACGATCAGTGGAACTGTGGCAAATCCGTATTCTTCGGCGCCGAGCAGTGTGGCGATCACCACGTCCCTGCCGGTCATCAGTTTTCCGTCCGTTTCAACAATAATTCTGTCGCGTAAATTATTCAACACCAGCGTTTGATGTGTCTCAGCCACCCCGAGTTCCCAGGGCAGGCCGGCATGAGTGATGCTCGTCCTGGGTGAGGCCCCCGTGCCGCCGTCAAAGCCGCTGATTAATACTACATCAGCCCGCCCCTTGGACACCCCGGCCGCAATTGTGCCCACGCCAACTTCCGAAACAAGCTTAACGTTGATCCTGGCGTTTGGATTAGAGTTCTTTAAGTCGTGAATCAATTCAGCCAGGTCTTCAATCGAATAAATATCGTGGTGCGGCGGGGGTGAAATCAAGCCTACCCCGGCCGTGGTCCCCCTGACCTTGCCAACCCAGGGATACACCTTGCGCCCCGGAAGCTGGCCGCCCTCACCGGGTTTTGCCCCCTGGGCCATCTTGATCTGGATTTCATCCGCGTTGACCAGGTATTCACTGGTAACGCCAAACCTGCCCGAGGCCACCTGCTTGATGGCGCTGCGCCGGGAATCGCCGTTTGGCAGGGGCTTGAAGCGGGCCGGATCTTCCCCGCCCTCGCCCGTATTGCTCTTGCCCCCAATGCGGTTCATGGCGATAGCCATGGTTTCGTGGGCTTCCTTGCTGATCGAGCCGAACGACATGGCCCCGGTCTTAAAGCGCCGGCAGATGGACTCCACCGGTTCGACCTCTTCAATCGGCACGGGCGTCCGGTCTTTTTTAAAGTCTAAATACTTGCGCAGCGCGTTTTTCTGGCCGTCGACCAGCGCCGAGTATTTCTTAAATAACGGAAAGTCACTATTGCGGCAGGCCTGCTGCAGCAAAGCGATAGTTTCCGGATTGATCATATATTCTTCACCGTCATGCCGCCACTGGTAAGTGGAGCCGGCATCCAGCGCGCTGTCACAGCCGGGCGAGAAAGCCCTCTGGTGGCGGAGCGCCGCCTCACCGGCGATTTCAGCCAGCCCGACTCCGCCCACACGCGAAGCAGTCCAGGTAAAATATTTGTCAATTACAGACTGGTCAATCCCGACAGCCTCAAATATCTGGGCTCCACAGTAGCTCTGGATTGTGGATATACCCATTTTGGAAGCAACCTTGACCACGCCCTTAATAGCCGCCTTGATGTAATTCTTCCGCGCCTCCTTGACTGTTATCCCGTCCAGCATCCCCTGACGTGACATATCCTCCAGCGTTTCCAAGGCCAGGTAAGGATTGACGGCGCTTGCGCCGTAGCCCAGCAGCACCGCCAAGTGATGCGTTTCGCGCGGTTCCCCTGATTCAAGCAAAAGGCTGACCCTGTTCCGGGTTCTCTCCCGGATCAGGTGGTGATGCAGCCCCGCTACGGCAAGCAGGGCCGGAATGGGCGCGTTTTCGGCATCCACACCCCGGTCGGATAATATCAGCAAATTGGCGCCGCCGTCAATGGCCCGGCCGGCCGCATGGAACAGGTCTTCCAGCGCCTTTTCCATGCCCCGGCTTCCTTCCGCCACTTTGAACAGGATGGGCAAGGTCACCGTTTTAAACCCGTCCATCTTCAGATGCCGGATTTTAGCCAACTCTTCATTGGTCAGGACAGGCGCTTTCAGCCTGATCCGGCGGCAACTGCCGGGTTCCGGCTTGATCAGGTTCTTTTCACTGCCGACGGTGGTCTCGACGGCAAAAATGATCTCCTCGCGAATGGAGTCAATCGGCGGGTTGGTCACCTGGGCAAACAATTGCTTAAAATATTTGTACAAAAGCTGAGGCTGGTCCGATAAAACCGCCAGCGGGCCGTCATGCCCCATTGCCCCCACCGGCTCCACCCCGTCTCTCGCCATGCGCTCCAGCACTTTAGAAAGGTCCTCATAAGTATAACCAAAGGCCTGCTGCCGCTTGAGCACCATCTCAAAGTCCGGTTCCGGCACATCAGGAGCCTCCGGCAGTTGTTCGAGGCTCACCAGGAACTCGTCCAGCCACTTCCGGTAAGGATGCTCCGTCACCATGCTCGTTTTAAGCTCTTCATCGCTGATAATGCGACCCTCTACCGTGTCGACAAGCAGCATGCGCCCCGGGCGCAGCCGTTCTTTCAGCACTATGTCCTCCGGCGGTATGTCAAGCACACCGACTTCCGAGGCCAAAACAATGAGGTCGTCTTTGGTTACGTAATATCGCGAAGGCCGCAGGCCGTTCCGGTCAAGCACGGCGCCGATGATCGCGCCGTCCGTGAAAGCGATGGACGCGGGTCCGTCCCACGGCTCCATCAAGCAGCCGTGGTATTCATAAAACGCTTTCTTTTCGTCGCTCATACTTTCGTGGTTGGACCACGGTTCCGGAATCATCATCATGGCGGCGTGAGGCAGGGAACGCCCCGTGAGCGACAAAAACTCGAAGCAGTTGTCAAACATGGCCGAGTCACTGCCGTCCTGGTCGATCACAGGGAAGACTTTTGCCATATCCTCGCCGAACAGTTCCGACTCGCACATGGCCTGGCGGGTATGCATCCAGTTGATGTTGCCGCGCAGGGTGTTGATTTCCCCGTTATGGATCAAGTAACGGTACGGGTGGGCGCGCTCCCAGCTGGGGAACGTATTGGTGCTGAACCGGGAATGGACCAGGGCCAGCGCGGTTTCCACGGCAGGGTCGTTTAGATCGGGATAAAACTCGGCAACCTGTTCGGAAATCAACATTCCTTTATAAACTATCGTTCTGCAGGAGAAACTGGCAAAATAGAAAGTATCCCCTTCCCGCAGGCAGTCGCGGGGAACTTCTTTTTCCGCCCGCTTGCGAATAACGTAAAGCTTGCGCTCAAAGGCCATGATGTCTTTGACGTCCGGATTTTTCCCGATAAAAATTTGGCGTATATATGGTTGAGCCAGTTTCGCGGTTTCACCAAGCGTATGGTTGTCTGTCGGAACAGTTCGCCACCCCAGCGGGGTCTGGCCTTCTTCCCCGACGATTCTTTCCAGCGCTTGTTCGCATCTTTCACGCGAGGTGGGATCCGTAGGCAGGAAAAGCATACCGACGCCGTAATTTCCCGCGGAGGGAAGGTGGATACCCTCCTTGGCACATTCCTTTTCAAAAAAAGCATGCGGAATTTGCATGAGGATTCCCGCGCCGTCACCGGTATTCAACTCGGCTCCCCTGGCTCCGCGATGGTCTAAATTAAGCAAAACGGCGAGAGCTTTTCGTACGATGTCGTTTGATTTTTTTCCTTTTATGTTCGCCACAAAACCGATGCCGCAGGCGTCATGTTCGTACCACGGGTCGTAAAGGCCTTGTTTTGAAGGTAATCCATTGATTTTCATGTTCTACAACCTTTCTTTCTCTCCTTAATAAATGAAAAAATGTATTAGAAAAAGAAAAGGCCTCATTACAGGCGTGCTATAACACCGCACCCTGCAATACGGGCCTCATTGCCGAACTTTAACTTAGATACGCCGTTGTATCCGCATTTTCTGTTGGTATTTTGTTGGTTAATTAGAAACTATGCAAAAGAAGAACAAAGAACATCCAAAAGTCTACTAAGTTTATACTTGACCTTCCTCACCAGGCAAAGGAACATGAAATCCAAGCCGATTATCTTCCATTCGAGATCGTTTTTTGCCCTTATGCCATTCTAACTCAACTTTCGTTCACCGAAAGTCGAGTTAGAAATTTTAACTGCCTTCTTATTTAAAACTTGGTCAGGTACTCCTCAATCTCCCAGGGATGTACCTGAACCCGGTAGCGATCCCACTCGATCTCTTTCGCCTCGATAAATCTGCCAAAAATATGTTCACCCAGGGCTTCTTGAATTACTTTGTCTTTTTTTAATTCCTGCACAGCCTCATGCAGATTTTCGGGCAGGCTGCCGATGCCAAGCTGCTCTCTTTCAGCCGGCGTCATCTCGTAAATGTTGCGGTTGCACGGCGCGGGCGGCATAATCCGGTTTTTGATACCTTCAATACCAGCCTTAAGGCAGACCGCCATGGCCAGGTAAGGGTTGCACGCCGGGTCGGGGTTGCGCAGCTCAATGCGGGTGGACTCTCCCCGCTTGGCCGGAATCCTGATCAGGGGACTCCTGTTGCGTGCCGACCAGGCCACATATACCGGCGCCTCATAGCCGGAAACCAGTCTCTTGTAGGAGTTAACCGTCGGGTTCACGATTGCCGATATCGCCCTGGCATGCTTCATCAAACCGCCCACATAATAAATACAATCCTGCCCCAAACCGTCTGCGGCGGCAGGATCATAAAAGGCGTTCTTTCCGTTTTTCATCAGCGACTGGTTCATGTGCATGCCGGAGCCTGAAAGTCCAAACACCGGCTTGGGCATGAAGGTCGCGTGCAGGCCATGCCGCTGGGCAATGGTGCGCACCACAAACTTGAATGTGACAACCTTGTCCGCTATATCCAGCGCTTCCGCAAACTTAAAGTCGATCTCATGCTGGCCCGGCGCCACCTCGTGGTGCGAGGCCTCTATCTCAAAGCCCATTTGCTCCAAAGTCAGTACCATGTCACGCCGGGCGTTCTCCCCCAGGTCGACGGGAGTGAGGTCGAAGTAACCGGCCTTGTCGTGGGTGATGGTAGTGGGCTTTCCTTCACTGTCAACGTGGAAAAGGAAAAATTCGGCTTCCGGCCCCACATTCATCGTGTAGCCCATTTCCGCGGCTTCTTGGATAGCCCTCTTCAGAACAAACCGCGGGTCACCCGCGAAAGGCTTGCCGTCGTGATCGTAGATGTCGCAGATTAAACGGGCTACCGCGCCTTCCTGGGGCTTCCAGGGAAAAGTCGCAAACGTTGCCGGATCGGGCCGCAAATACATATCGGATTCCTCAATGCGAACAAAACCCTCTATGGATGAGCCGTCAAACATCAACTCACCGTCAAGGGCTTTATCCAGTTGCTCAACTGTTATGGCGACATTTTTCAAAATGCCGAAGATATCCGTAAATTGAAGGCGCACAAACTTTACTCCCAGGTCCTTGGCCAGATTACGCACATCGTCGTTGGTAAGCTTAGCCACTTATATTTCACACCTTTCTGTTTGCTGTCACCACGGCGCAATAATTACAAAAAGACCCCACTACAGGTAATAATTAATTTTGCCTGTGCGTGAAGGCCTCATCGCCCCGTAGCGCGGTACAACACTGTACCTGTTTTCTATTGGAACTAGACAAAAGTATACCATATTAATTTTGAAGTGTATAGTTAAAAAGTGTCCTTTCACCCGGAAATTTGGGGAAAGGACGATGAGGATGGTACATTTTGTACAAGTTAACACAAGTTAAGACACTGGCGTCATGATCCGTCAATACTTAGAACTTGGTGAGGTATTCACTGACCTCCCACGGATGGACCTGCACGCGGTAACTGTCCCACTCATGTCTTTTGGCTTCAATGAATTTTTCATAAACATGCGGTTCCAATACACTTTTTATGACATTATTTTTCGATAATTCATCCAGCGCTTCCAAAAGGCTGGCTGGCAGGCTGGAGATGTTCATTTCGTCCCGCTGCTCCGCGGTCATATGATAAATATTCATGTCGGTGGGCGGCGGCGGCTGAATCTTGTTCTTAATCCCGTCGAGTCCCGCCTTCAGAGCAACCGCGATGGCCAGATACGGGTTGCAGGCCGGGTCCGGGTTTCTTAATTCGATACGGGTCGAATTGCCTCTTTTGGCAGGTATACGGATCAGCGGGCTCCTGTTGCGTCCCGACCAGGCGACGTAAACCGGGGCTTCATAGCCGGGCACCAGGCGTTTGTACGAATTAACCGTGGGATTGGTAACAGCCGCCATGGAACGGGCGTGCTTCATCAATCCGCCGATATAGTACTTGGCAACATCACTTAACTGGTCGGGAGTGGACGGGTCATAAAAAGCATTCCGCCCGTCCTTGAAAAGTGACTGGTTCATGTGCATGCCGGAACCGTTGATGCCAAAAACAGGTTTGGGCATAAAAGTGGCGTGCAAGCCGTGCCGCTGGGCCGTGGAACGTACAACCATCTTGAAAGTCATGATCTTGTCGGCGACATCAAGAGCGTCGGAATATTTGAAGTCAATTTCATGCTGCCCCGGGGCCACCTCGTGGTGCGAGGCTTCAATTTCAAAACCCATTTCTTCCAAGGTGAGCACCATCGAGCGGCGGGCATTCTCGCCAAGATCCACCGGGGCCAGGTCAAAGTATCCGGCGTCGTCATGAGTATCCAGGGTGGGATTACCATCTTGGTCAATCTGGAACATGAAAAATTCCAGCTCAGGCCCAACTTGCATACTGTAGCCCATTTCCGCCGCTTCAGCCAGAACTTTCTTTAAAACGTAGCGGGGGTCGCCCGCAAAAGGAGAACCGTCCGGGTTATAGACGTCGCAAATCAAGCGGGCAACCCCGCCTTCCCTGGGCCGCCAGGGAAACATGGCAAAGCTTTTCAAGTCCGGCCTCAAGTACATGTCCGATTCTTCAATCCTGGCGAAGCCGTGAATGGAAGAACCGTCGAACATTAATTCTCCGTCAAGCGCTTTATCAAGCTGCTCAATGGTGATGGCAACATTTTTCATCACGCCAAGGATGTCGGTGAACTGGAGGCGGATAAACTTAACTCCCAAATTCCTGGCTTTATCCAGTAATTGTCCTTTTTCAGTTACCTCCATAACAACCACCCTTCAGAAAAGAATTTTTATGATAATAAAAAAGCCCACAACAATAGAGCCAGATTATCCTCTACCGTCATGGGCTTCTTTGCCCGCCCGGCACAACCACGTGCACGGTTTAATGGATCATGTTGATGAAGCGTGAATGTTAACCGCCGGCTTACAGGTTATGGGCCAGGATGATAGCCTCAGCCACCGCTCGCATGGAAATCCGCTTGTTCATGCTCTGCTTCTGGATGCGCTTAAAAGCTTCGGCTTCGGAAACACCCATTGTTTCCATTAAGATACCCTTCGCCCTTTCGACAACTTTTCTAGTCTCAATCGTATTCTGAAGTTCCTGCACCTGGCTCTCAAGTCTGACTCTTTCTTGATAATTGGTCAGAGCCAATTCTACCGCCGGGATGAGGTTGAAGTCAAGCTCAGGCTTGACCAGAAAAGCAAAGACTTTCGCGTTTTTAGCTTTCTCAATCACATTTTGATGTGTGGACGAACCAATCAATACCACAGGAGCCAGTTTATCTTCGTAAACGATGCGGGCTACTTCAAATCCGTCCATACCCGGGAGAAATGCCTCGATAATGACCAGATCAGGCTGCCTTGTCCTGATTAGTTTTAGGCCGGTGAGACCATCTTCAGCCTCGCCGATTACCCAGTAGCCCATTTTAACCAGTATGGCTTTGACATTCTTTCTCCAGGCGGCATCATTGTCAATTAATATTACCCTTTGTTCCCCCACGGGCGCATGCCTCCTGTTGCCGCTAGCATTCTAAATCAATCCGTCGGATATAAAAATGCCCTCTGGCAGGAATATTCACCTGATGAGGGCATCATTGCCTGAATTATATAGATACATCCTCGTACCTATAATATAAAACAACTATAGACGTTATTATATTAAACTCTTATTAAGAAGGCAACTGTTTTATTAAGGGTCAGCTTAAAATTTGCTCCTCTTCTTCAGCGTCCGCGTCCATGACATAGCGGACGCCGGTAATTTCCTGAGCAAGTCAAATTAGCTGTTTAACAGTCTCTTTGCAGCTTCATCCTGAACTTCTGTGATAAACGGAATACCTGTTTCTCTCTCGGTTTCCCTGTTGCCGGACGCCAGATCAAATCTGGAAATTTCCGAAATATTGAACCTGCGGGCTCCGGCGAGAAGCTGCTGCAGACCTGCCGCTAATTTATCACAAAGTGTCCAAATAGCGATTGCTCCGAAAGGAATGTTTTTCATTTCAGCAGCGCCGACTTTTTTCTGAACATCATAATATCCCGCAAAGATTTCTTCTGGTTTTGTGCCAATTTCCGCCACGGACTTCGCCAGTTCATTCCAGTTTCCATTCAGAGCCGCTTTGCGCTCGGGATTCAGTACTCCCTCGATATTTGCTCCCAGGAAGCCGGGAATCATCGTCGCCCTGCCGACACAAATCATCTTCGCGAACGGAGCACCCAGGGCTAACGCCTTGAACATCTGATCTTCTCTGGCAATACCGCCGCCAAAAGCCAGGTCAACGACTTTTTTGCCTCTCTGAGCCAGGATGCTGGCATATTCATAGGCCTTGGAATGGAGCAGAATTGAAGGCACACCCCAACTCTCCATCATGTTCCACGGGCTCATGCCGGTGCCGCCGCCGGAGCCGTCAATAGTCAGGAGATCCAGCTTGGCGTCCGTAGCCAACTTGATCGACATGGCCAGCGCTTCCATGCCATAGGAACCAGTCTTCAGGGTAATCCTCTTGTATCCCAATTTTCTAAGATCGGCAACTGCCGTCATGAAAGCCTCCTGGACCTGGTCACTACTTGAAAGATCGGTGTATCCCAGACGGCTGTGGCGGGCGAATGAACGGATGGCTCCGGTTTTAAATGCTTGCTGGACTTCGGGCACGGTCGGATCCGGGTCTACGATATAACCTCTGTTTTTCAAGAAAATAGCGTAATCGAGGTCAGTTACCTGGATTTCGCCGCCGATATCCTTGGCGCCCTGGCCCCACTTCAACTCGATGATCGCTTTGTCGCCATATTTCCTGAGGACATAATCCGCGACGCCGTTACGGGTATCCTCAACGTTCATCTGAACAATAATCGCGCCGTATCCGTCATGATAACGAAGATAGGTATTAACCCGGCGATCGAGTTCTGGTGATACCTCAATCTTGCCGTTTTCGATGACAGACTGTTTGTCAACACCTACAACGTTTTCACCGACGACAATCGGATAACCGACGAGAGCCGCGCCGACCGCGAAAGACTCCCAGTACTTCGCAGCGACAAAGGTTGATCCCAGGGCGCCGGACAGGATGGGAATCCTGGATTTCGTCTTGACTTCATTACCAAACTCTGCTTCGATATTGACATTGGGGAAAATACAATCATCCGCCCCATTGGAAAGGCCTTTCGAGAGACCATAGGCGCCATAGTTATAACCCTGTATACGGAGGGAATTGTAGGAAACCCCCACGTGAGTGATATTGTCACTGCCTGCTGTGATAGTTCCAAAATCTCTGGGGTAAAGCATTTTACGTCCTTTCATGCAGGACATAAAGGTTTCACACCTGCCCTGGCAATCTGCCCGGCATAAAGTGCACAACCCTGATTCGGCGGGGTTGCCGCGATTCGCTGTACCCAAAGCATCATTAGACTTCTGCTGACCAATACTCATTTGTACCATCCTCCTAAATAATATCTCTCTTATTTATTCTCTGTTCTTTGTGATACACGCCGTTTGGTAATTCGGGTGGGCAGCCTCCTTTCAGTTCGTTAATTAGATATCCAAATAGCGTTTTTCCGATCTAATGGAAAAACAAATTTTATAAACTTAGTAGTTGGCCAGGTATTCATCCAGTTCCCATTGGTGCACTTCAGCCATGAAACGCTCCCATTCCTCCCCTTTTGCCTCCAGGTAACGCCTGGCTATGTGTTCTCCCAACGCCGCGCAAACAGTCTCATCCTCGGTAAGGGCTTGCAGCGCCTCGTTCAGGCTGCGCGGCAGTCCGCTGCTCCCGACCAATTCCCTCAATCCTCCAGGTCCCGGGTAATTTTCCGGCGACGGCTGCGGAGGTTTAATCTCTGCGGCAAGGCCGTGCACGCCGGCCGCCAGGACAGAGGCCAGTACCAAGTAGGGGTTGCAGGCGGGATCGGGACTGCGCAGGATGAAACGGGTACTGTCCCCCCGCGCCGCGGGGACACGGATCATCGTATTGCGGTTCTTTTCCGACCAGGCCGCCAGACACGGAGACAGTTCATCCGGCAGCAGCCGCTTGTATGAATTAACCAGCGGATTGGCAACAGCGGTAATCGCCCGGGCATGCTGCAGTACGCCCCCAATATAATGATACGCCGTTTCACTCAAGCCCAAACTGTCATTCAAGTCTGCAAGGATATTTTTCCCCTCACGCCAAAGCGACAGGTGCAGGCGCATACCGGAGCCGTTTTCTCCAGCAAGCGGTTTAGGCATAAACGACGCGTGCAGCCCGTGCCGCTGGGCGATGGTCCGCACAACGAATTTAAAAGTGGCAATCTTATCAGCGATAGCAAAGGCACTGTCCTCTTTGATAAATATCCCGTGCTGTCCGGGAGCTATCTCATGGTGGGAGGAAGAAATCTCAAAACCCATTTCCTCCAGCGTCAGCACCATATCCCGCCGCGCGTTTTCCCCTAAATCCACCGGGGACAAATCACAGTAACCCGCGTGATCATGGGTGATCGTGGTAGTCTTGCCCTGCTCATTGGTATGGAACAAAAAAAACTCAATTTCCGCGCCGGCCCGTAACTGCAACCCCGATTCGGACGTTTTTTCCAACACCCTTTTCAGGGCGGAGCGGGAGCAGCCGGGAAAAGTTTCTCCTTCCGGGGAATAGATGTCACAGATCAGCCTGGCCACCGCGCCGTCTCTGGGACGCCACGGGAAGATCTCAAAGGTGGCGGGATCCGGGTAGAGATAAATTTCGTTTTCCTTGTTGCGAATAAAACCTTCAACAACGGCGCTGTCAAACATGACCTGTCCCTCCAGCGCCCTCTCCAGTTCTTCCACGGTAATGGCAATATTTTTAAAAGAACCGAATATATCGGTAAATTGCAGGCGAATAAACTTGACATTGTATTCTTTGGCTTTTTCCAATACTTCTTCTTTGGTAAAGGCTTTCAAAGCAAACCTCCGGTTTATTTATTTATGATCTATATATGATAACGCATTTTTATTGTTAATAATTAAGAACAAATTCGCAAATCACGACCTTTAGGCATTCAGCGCGGCTCAAAATCACCGCTTATTTATACCAAGATCACTTATACATAATTTCCGGGAAATAAAAAAACGCCCTTTAAGGACTCAGTATTTCTACCGGTCTTTCAAAGGACGCCTTTGCCCCAAAAACTATTAACTTAACCTAGCTTACATAAACGAGTATAAACATTTAATCTCAAAAAATCAACCGGCTGACAGATAAAATATTGTATACAATCTTTGATGTCTTACTGCTCCTTTTTATTGTAATGACTAATAACTTTTCTCGCCACCCTGACTATCGGCATACAATTGTCCATGCTTAATCTCTGCAAGTACTTATAAGCTTCTTTTTCACTCAGAGCTCTGGCTTCCATCACCAAACCTTTAGCCTTTTCCACAAGTTTTCTTTCTTCCAACGCTTGTTTAAGCTTTTTATTTTCTTCTTCCAGCTTAATAAACTTCCGAAAATTTGCAATTGCTATTTCTATGGCTGGGACCAGATGCGCCTCGTTTACCGGCTTTACCAGGAAAGCAAAAATCCAGGAATCTTTGGCCTCTTCCAGTATATCCTGCCCACGTGAGTCGGCCAGCAGGATTACCGGCGCCACCCGGTGATCTTCTATAATTCTGATAATATCCAAACCTGCCGCGCCCGGCAACATTGTGTCCATAATAACAAGGTCGGGGTCAGTCTGAAAGACCACCTTGAGGGCACTCCTGCCTTCACTCACCTCGCCGACCACGAGATAACCCGCAAGGATAAGGATTTCTTTTAACTTTTTACGAAAATTAACATCAGCGTCGGCAAGAACGATCCTGGCCCCATACATGGGACACACCTCGAAATGAACTGTGGATTGAACTTTATTTTAACACACCAGGTTCAATAAAGATACTGCCACCGCAAGATGGAAAAATGACCCTCCCATTAATTCCCTGCCCAAATAAATCATAACCACCGCTTTTTATAATAGATATATAAAACAGACTGATGCGTTTCCATTTAAAGACCCTGGACAAATGCTTATTCCGCCTTGGCAAGGCACCTTTTTGCAACTTATTAAACCAAACAAGGAGGTTTGGATTATGGCAAACGGGAAACTGACAAAACTATTCCCCGGCGGCAACACATCAAGAGGCTTTTATTCTTTCTACAACTATATTATTGAAAATGACGCCACTCGCATCTTTATTTTAAAAGGCGGGCCGGGTGTCGGAAAATCAACGTTTATGCGTAATATCGGACAAACGATGCTGGAAAAAGGATTCGATGTCGAGTACCACTGCTGCTCATCCGACAACGACTCTCTTGACGGCATCTGTATCCCGGCCGTCCGGGTGGCGATGATTGACGGGACCGCTCCGCATGTGGTTGATCCGAAAAATCCCGGAGCGGTTGATGAAATTATCCATCTCGGCGACTTTTGGGATGAAGAAAAAATGCAGGCCGTAAAGCAGCAAGTATTGCAGTCAAACGCCCGCGTCGGCCGCCTTTTCAAAATAGCGTACAACCAGTTGGCCGAAGCTAAAGTGATCAAGGACGAACTGGACAGCTATCTGGAAGAAGCCGCCAACCGGTCCCGGGTGCATGAAACCGCCTGGAAAATAATCAAAAGCGTCACTGAGGACGCCCCGGTCCAGTATGAGAGAGAGCCCAAAGACAGGCATCTGTTCGCCACCGCTTTTACCCCCGGAGGTCAGTGGCACTATCTCGACACTATCCTGCAGGATGTCAAGAAGCTATACCTGGTGACCGGCGACGCGACCAGCCTTACTTCTTATGTTGTGGGCGCTGTCGCCAAAGCCGCCCATACAAGGGGTTTGGACACCAGCGTATTCCACTGCCCGCTGGCGCCGGATAATATAGACCTCGTTTTAATTCCGCAGCAAGGATGCGCGGTTATGAAGGATATCCCCGGTATTGAGTTTAAAGCCCAAAATGTTCCTTCCATCACCAAGGTTAAGCTGTACAATCTGAACCAGTATCTTAATGAATCGATCCTAACGGTTTACGACAGCGAAATCGACAGCGCCCAAAAACGTCTCTCCGCGGCCATCAACAGGGCGATCAGCTATATCGCCAAGGCCAAAGCGGAGCATGACCATATGGAGACATACTACATCCCCGCCATGAACTTTGACGCCATCAACGCCAAGCGCGACGAAATCCTGGCCCGCGTGCTGAAATATGCGGAAGAGTCCGGCAGTTAAACTGCCGGGAAGCATATTACTCCGTGGAACCCATTAATTATCGTATTTGAACACTCCTTGTTTTGAAAAGAAGGGAGTGTTTTTTATTCCCGGTTCTAAAACCCCCTGGGCCAAGTGTAACCTAAAGATATTTCAGGCAATTGTGTTATAATCCATACGGGAAGTAAATCATTGAAAAATATAGCTCTGACCCTGGCTTACATGTTATGTTTATGAAATACGCCAGGCGAGGTTTAATTCGCTGTGGCGCAATATGAAGCAGTTGATATAAGGGGGATATAGGGGGGATGGTTCTGGACTTGAAGGAGTTGGCCGCACAGTTTATATCAAGCCACGGTTATACCGGATTATACCTGTATTTCGTATGCGACACCCTGGGAGTGCTTCTTCCCTCCAAGTCAATCCTCACTTTAATAGGGTTTTTCGTGGGAAAAGGTATATTGGGCTTTGCCCCAGTAGTGTTTACGGCTGTTCTGGGAAGCCTGACCGGCGTGTCCGTGAGCTATTTTATCGGAAGGAAAATAGGAACTCCCTTTTTTGAAAAGTATGGACGCTTCATTCGCGTAACGCCGGAGAAGCTTTTAAAGGCAGAGGTATGGGCGGGGAGATACGGGGCGCCGGCCATCGTCCTGGCCTATTTTGTGCCCGGGTTAAGGCACATAACGCCTTACCTGTCCGGAATCGCCAGGCTGCCTTATTGGAAGGTAATGTTTTTTTCGGCTGCCGGAGCATTACTGTGGGTGACTGTTTTTATTAACCTGGGGCTTTTTCTCGGCGATATCTGGAATAGGAACGCCAGCTATTAGCGTTGTTAAAGATCGTAAACCGACCTCCGCAAGCGAGTCGGAATCTAACCACCTATCTCTTTATATTATTCGAATTTTACTGTAATATTTTGCGATGATCGATTCTTCTTTGGAGCCTTTACATACAAGAACCCATTATGGTATGTGGCGGTTGCGCCGGAAGGCTCTACCAGCGCCGGTAGACGTATAGTTTTAAAAAACCTTTTGTTTTCTATTTTATTTCCCGAAGTTTCGATAACATCCCTAGTACCGGATAGCTCTAATGTCTCCTGGGACAAAAGAACATTCAAATTGTTCCTGGAAGCAATACCGGGAAGAATGGCGCTAACGTTTACTTCTCGCGGGGTTTCATAGATTGAAATGGGCGGGGTGTAACCGCCCTTTATAGTATCCGTAGTTGAGGCGAGATCGTACGACGCAGCGGACCCTTCCTGCCAAACGATGTTATCTTCTGCTTTTACAGGGGTAGACGAAACCGCCTGTTCAACTTTTATTTCTTTTTCGGACTGGGCCGTATTCAAATTAGGGAATGCAATATGGTTGGCAATTTCCATTAAATGATCAAGAACATCTTTGTTTAAATTACCATAGACATTCATTCCCTTGGTCTTTTCATAAAGATCAAGAGCAAGCTTAAACCAATTTTTATCAGCTGAATTCATAAAATATAACACCCCTAACATAAACCCTTGATATAAGAATCATGGCCCAACAGTCAATATGAATAAGTGCGGCATAAATTATAGAAACAATATCAGCGAGGAGAGTTTTGACGTGGCAGTATCAATTTTAAACGGCGCCATTCAAGTTAACGAATTTCGCAATAATGCCAATTTAAATCAGGGAAAGGCTGTGGCCAACGCGTGGAGTTTTTGGTCAAAGGCGAATACTTCAGTTGGGCCAGTTCCCGGCAACCTGAATCTTATTACCTCAGGGGCTAATATCATTATCGATAATGATTTGTTTGACATGAACGTTCCCAATGCCGGCGGGCAAAGCCCCGTCACCGGCGGCAATGCCGAGGTCATTTAGGATTTCGGCTCTTGAGTTTTTACAAACATGTCAATAATGTCAGAATCATTCAGAAAATTTAGCCGGCTGGCTATAAAGTTACCGTCCCCGTTGACCCGGCCAAGGGAAAGATTTCTCTTAGAACTGGCACGCCAGCCTTTAAGGGTGTTGTCACCGTAAAATATTCCCGCGTTGCCTTGAGCCATTGCCAAATTAATTTTTCCAAGGTATATTTCTGTTTTCATCCTTGCACCTCTTTTAAATTAATCAATATCAAGCAGTTTGCGCAGGACCGTTTCATCCGGCCTATCCATGCAGATCATATCCTGCCAGTCCGGATCATCCACCTTGAAGTCAGCTTCAGCTATCGAATTTCTGTCGCCGCTCAACCGGCCAAAACCGCTGTTGGATTTGCTATAGGTCTTCCAGTCAAAGAAATAATTGTTCCCGATTGCCACTGCCGAGCCGGTATCGACATCGGCGATTCGCAAGTTATTAATATTAATCTGTAGCAATACCTTGGCCACAACTTCACCACCACTTTATCTATTATTAAAAAGATATGCCCACAAAGCCATATCAGTGACAAATTTTTAATCACAGCATATACTGCTAGCTATAAAGGTCTGATAACAGGGCTAGTTGAACATCATTCAAAAAAAGCGGGAAATGGTAATGTCATGTTCAAACTTTTCTGGCGACGTATTATGCATCCTCTTAGGGAACAACCGTCGCAACAGGTCAACTTTATGAAACAGGTAGAGGAATTGCAATCTACCGTTAATGGGATGGCTGCCGACCTGGCAGCCATAAAAAGGGAATGTATGGGACAGTCCTGTGAAATTAAAATTGAAAAAGTATGTGTTGACAAGGTAAATCTTGACCAGATTATCTTTAACATTGACGGCATGGATGTGAAAGACCTAAGCGGTTGTTTAAGCATAGGCCTTAATTACGGCAGTAAAGTGCTCCGCATTGCATCGCCACAAAAACCAAAAACAGAAGAGCAAAAAAAAGGCAAAACCGGCGAACCTCCTTCCCCCCAGGAGGAGCAGCCTCAAATAAAGATAAATTTTCAACGTGAAGATAAAGAAGGTGAAAATATTGGCCGTGAATCACAACCCGTTCGAGATTTTTAAAAATATTCCCAATGCAGATAAAAAGTTTTTTCAGGAGATTAATGGTTGGCCCGACCCCACGGGTTTTTTAGAACACATTAGTAGAAGGAATTGGCCATTGCTAAATCTAGTTGAAACAATTAATGAGATTATAATCAGCGTAGATTTACCAGGATTGCAAAAAGCAAGCGACGCCAAAGTAGCGATAAAAGGAAATACACTGAAGATTGAGGGGGTAGTAGGTTACGAACCTCATCTTTCTGAGCAGGGGTCAATAGTGCATATACAAGAAAGACGCACAGGCAAATTCTGCCGTACCGTTACCCTTCCGACAGCGGTAAGCAGCAATAGCGCCCAGGCAAACTACCGCTCCGGCATACTAGAAATCAAATTTGCAAAGCCCCAGGATAGTCAGGCCGAAATACTAAATATTGAGTTTGGTTTCTAGTGTCTATGAATTCTATTTCCCCAAAGATCAGATTAGAAATATTTTGTCAAGAATGGCCCCACTTGGTCATCACAGGCTCTTGGTAACCAACCGACATACTACAATTGACCATCAATGATTCCTCATCTTCTGTTGAAAACCAATCCAAGGTGAAAAATTCATATAATTTTGTTCGGGATGGTAAACCTATATGACAGAACTAATTATTTTAAGACCCGTTAGTAAAAACACCATTAGACGAGGATGAATCTAATGAAATTTACAAAGAAAACCATGTTGATGATATTTGCCATAACTGTATTACTGATGGGAGTATTAAGTTACAGAGCCAGTTCATCAGCGGATATCAGTAAAAGGGATTTGCAGGAAAGAGTTCAGGTGATTTTTCAGTCCCGCGCCTCGGCATCAGTTACCGGCAGCGATCCCGAAAAGGCCCTTTCATATTATGATACCACGACGATGTTGGGCCGCTGGGCTTTGGAGCATGAGAAATCCAAATTAAAATACATCCAGTTGTGGTCTCAGAAACGTGGAGTAAATATTATTGAAGCAAATTCAACCATAAAAATCCCCTGGTCGCAAGTGGTGGGAGATAATGCTGAACTGACCGTCGACCAAACTCTGCAGTTGGGCTATGTTTACCAAGATGATCCCACAGTAAACCGTTTTGGTATTGGTACGCGCCATTGGATGAAACTAACACTTAAAAACGGTAAATGGTTTATACTGCAAGATTTTTATACCGACGGTCTCGGCGACAATAGTTTGGCGCTTGATCCCATACCGTCAGACGGTCCCGCGGTTGTAAAGAAAAATGAACATACAAATTCGGCTGCGAGCAGCGCCCCCAGTTTACTCAACCGGGAGGGCACGGTAAAATATGCCGATGAATTCGCCGGCCTGGCCTGGGGGGCGGGCAATGATAATCAATACAACATCCGTTATCGCGATTATAACGACCAGGGCGGGGACTGTACCAACTTTGTCTCACAATGCCTGGGAGACCAGGAAGGAGGCAGGCTGCCCATGGATGACAATTGGTTCTACAACCTGAACGAAGGCGCGGGCAGCCAAGCCTGGGTTCGGGCTGAGACCTTCGGTGACTGGCTGGTGTACAGTGGATGGGGACAGCGACTGGCCCGGGGCACATTCCAGGAATTAAACACCCCCGGTGAAAAATATCCACGTGGAGCAGTAAGAGAATTGCAAAAGGGGGATGTAATAGGTTACGGCAAGATCGGCTACTCAGCACATATGGCCATAGTAGTCGGATATGATTCAAAGGGATACCCCCTGGTGAATTCTCATAACGTGGACCGCTACCACTGTCCCTGGGACATGGGATACGACAAATCAACCATCTACCACTTATATAAGTTTGGTGGATAAGATTTATGGTATGTTTAGCAGTGTAGCACAGCACGAAAAGGGTAATTCTTGTGAAATTACAATTAATAGTACAGGAACATTATTGTCCCAATACCATATAATGGTACCAAAGAGAGGTGTTTCTCATGGCCGATATTCACAACAAAGGAAATGTGAATAAAGATGAGCACGAACAAATCAACACAAACGCTGTAAATTTTAATTGTCCTGCCTGTGGTCCAGGAACCAATCCATTACAAACACCGTATCCGGGTTATCCATGCATTAATTATAAATATTATCCAACATACATGTATGTGCCGGGATATGCCTATCCGGAGGCTCTAAGGCTAATCGTCGAATCTGTGAGCGGTGAGAGGGAAGATGAATTATTCTATAATTACATGATTAGCATTGCCCCGCCTGAGCAAAAAGAAATTATAGCATCCATTCGCGATGATGAGATCAAGCATAACAAAATGCTGAGAGAGATCTATTGGGAACTGACCGGGCAGGAGATATCCGCGGTCAAGAACGGTGCTTTCCAGCCTCCTGACAGTTATTGTAACGGAATAACCAAAGCCCTGTTCGGAGAATTAGCCGCGGTTGAAAGATATCGCAAAATCTTATTCGGCCTTGAATTCCTACCATATAGAAATATGATTACTGAAATTTATACTGACGAGTTAAAACACGGGTCTAAATGGAATTACCTGTTTACTGTAAACTGTAGCCTCTGCAAGCGTTAAGAAAATACCGGGCAATAAAAATAGCCCAGGGCGTAAGCCCTGAACCAAAACAAATGCGGATTCCCAAGAGGCTATGTTCGATAATGAAAACAAATTAATCTTCTTTACTTCCTTCCCCGGACCCTTTTTCATTTGCATTAGATCCGGACTCAGATCCAGACTCTCCTCCGTTATTTTCCTTATTGGGTGATAGTTTCTTTCCTGTATCCTGTATACTTTTATTGGCATCCTGAATTGATTTGTTAACGTTCTGGATGCTATCGTTAACATTTTTAACACCCTCGGTAACGTCCTGCACATTGCCACAGCCAGCAGTAACCAGAGAGAATATAAAAATAACCGCTAATATATAAAATAATTTTTTCATCTCAAATACCTCCTCGTAAACATTACGTGAATGCTTCTTTATTATATGCCTGCCAGCTAAAGGCCAGCCAAGAAAAAACCAAGAGATAGCTAAGAGTTTTATTTTATATCAGGACTTACTCTTGGAGACTCCAGACTTATATCCCTAAGGTTACCGGGTACCATAACCTTTAGAGCTTCTGGAACCAATGTAATGTTAACCGGTGTTTTCGCAGTTATTTCACCATCCACCTCAACACATTGCGGCGGTGATGCTTCAAGCTTTACTTCCTTCACATTGAAAAAACGGGCTTGGGGAAAAATAGTCGCTTTCCCAAGCAGGAAGACAATCCATAATTTTAGAGTATGCCATCGGTTCGGCGTATCCATAACGAAAACTGTAAGTTCCCGATCATCCGCTGTAGCACTTTGGGCAAGCGGCGTTACTCCAAAGTGCCTGCCATTGGCTATAACAACCTCCTCAACTTTCCCCAGGTCCACATCAATCACTTTTCCATTGACAATGGCTTCAACTGCTCCCTTCAGGTCTAAAGGGATTCCAAGAGTTCGCGCAAAACTGTTCACCGTACCAAACGGTAGTATCCCAAGCACCACATCCTGGCAGGCGAAATAATCCACTACCGAACTTATTGTCCCGTCCCCCCCCCGCCGACAACTATCAGTTTATGCTTATGCTTTATTGCATCCTGAACCACTTCGGGCAAACGTTCCGGATATCTAACCGGGTATGAAGCCACAATTGAGATACCTTGCTTAGTCAATTCGTCCTTAGCTGAAAGGAAAAATTGTTGCCCCCTTCGGGAATGGGTGTTAACTATAAGCACAGCGGAGCGCTCATGGTTATACGAACCATTAAATTCATCTTCATCAATTTGCTGCATTTGTGAAGATCTTATATCTTTTATGACCATGAACTATGGCGCGAATGACGGCGTCTGTAGTGATGTGAATGTGAGTGAGAATGAGAGTGAGAGTAGCTTCTTGAACTGTTCAAAGCGTCAATAATTTTGCCCAAGATACCGTGTCCACGTCTCTTGTAATAGTCGCTGCCATGTCTTCCATGGCGATAATGTCCCTTACTTGACGAACGTGAAAACTTAGATAAAAATCCCATAATGAAACCTCCCAATTATTGTTTTAGTACATTGCTTCTTAAGAATTTTCCCGAACATTAAGCGGCAGGCAGACGGTAAACGTGGTGCCGCTGCCGGAAGCGCTATACACATCGACGGTGCCGCCGTGGGCTTCAGCGATAGCCGCGACGATGGCCAGACCTAAACCGCTGCCTTTGCTGCAGCTCCTGGATGAATCGGCGCGCCAAAATCGTTCAAAAACACGGGAAAGATGCTCGGCTGCAATACCTGTGCCGGTATTGTGCACCCACATACACAAGTTTTCATTCCGGACTTCCGCGCCCAATGTAATTTCCTCCTCCAGCGCCGTGTGCCGCAACGCGTTATCAACCAGGTTGTTTAATACCTGGCGCATCCTGTCCGGATCCGCCAACAAAGGTGGCAAGACCGGGCACCGAACCGTTACTCGTCGCCCCGGCGCCAGCAAAATAGCGCGTTGGGCCGCGTCGGACAGCAAACCGGGCACGTCGAGCGCCTGACGGTGGAGAGGCGCCCCGGCGCCCAGGCGGGCCAGAGTCAACAAATCATCAACCAGCCGGTTCAAGCGCTCTAATTCGGTTCTCGCAGCCGTCAGCACACGGGTCTGCTCCTGCGGCTCTGAAGCCGCTCCCCGCCTCAACACATCAAGGTAACCGGTTATAACAGTAAGATAAGAACGCAACTCGTGAGAGGCGTCAGCGGCGAACTGGCGAACCTGATCGGTGGCTTTACGCTGAGCGGCAAAAGCGTTCTCCAGCTGGTCGAGCATGGAGTTAAAAGCCACAAACAACTCCGTTATTTCATCTCCTCCGGGAGGCACTACAACACGGCTTGTTAGTCTGTTGCCAGAAATGCTCCTCGCGGTGGCAGCTAAATTGGTCAGCGGGCGCAGGGCAAAACGGATCACCAGATAAACCAAGCCAACCGCCGCTAGCAATACTACAAGGCCGCCGGTGAAAAGCAACAAGCGCGCACGTGAAAGCGAAACATCTACATTGGTCATCGAAGCGCTGACCTCCAGAGCTCCCTGAACCTCTCCGCCACTGCCGATAACCGGAACCAGGTAAACAAGCTTTCTTCCTTCAGCACCGGGCTGGACCCGGATTTGATCCGTACCTTTCAACACATCTGACAGGAGTAAAGACGGGAGGGGAGGTGTTTCTTCCATTGCCTGGCCGCTATTCGTTAGAGGATTGCCCTCCTTGTCATATATCAACACATCCAGTCCCTGGGCTTCCAGTTCCTGAGTCAGCCCGGCGACAGGCGGGTGCTGGTTTTCGCTAATAGTATAGTTATGGCTGGTCCAGCGCTTCAGTGTTGGTCCCACTTGCACACGCAGTTTGGCTTCGGCAGTCTCTATCAAATCGGCTTTTAATTCAGTATAGGCCAGCAGGCCGTAAACCAGCAGCAGCACGGTCAGCACCAGGAGCAGCCCCAGCGTCAAGCGGGCGCGCAGGCTGTGGATGTATTGGGGAAATTTCACGGCTTGATTTCCTCTAGGACATAACCCACACCCCGCACCGTATTAATAAGCGGCGGCTCGCCAAGCTTGCGGCGCAGGTAACCGATATAGACTTCTACGACACTAGCGTCCCCACCAAAGTCGTAGCCCCATACATTTTGCAGGATCGTTTCTTTCGGCAAAACCTGATGCGGGTGCCGCATCAACAGGTGGAGAAGGTCGAATTCCGTGGGGGTCAAAGCCAGGCGCTCCTGTCCCCGGCGGGCTTCGCGGCGGGAGGGCCACAAGTTTAGATCGGAAAATTGAAGCATGTCTTTGCCGTAAGATTGACCCCTCCGGCGCAGAAGCGCCTCCAGACGCGCCAGGAGTTCGTCAAAATGAAACGGCTTGACGAGATAATCATCCGCCCCAGCCCTCAGACCGGCTACCCGGTCAGCCACCTCGTCTTTAGCCGTCAGCATCAGAATAGCCGGGTCAGCCAGGGTGCGAAGCCGCTGGCACATTTCCGGGCCGGAAGCGTCAGGCAGCATCCAGTCAAGAATTACCACATCGGGCGGCGCCGCCCGGGCGCGTTCATACGCAAGGCTGCCGTTCGCGGCGCTATCTACTGAATAGCCTTCATAGCGCAAACCCAGAGAAAGGAAATCTATAACCCCGGGGTCATCATCAACTATTAGGACCGTAAACTTCGGCTTTTCCGTGGACATCCCTGCTCACTCCTAAATTCTCTTCCCAATGTTTTTCATTTATCAAGACAGCAATAAAAATTATGTTTTCATCTTTCAATAAACAATTATACCAAAGTTAAAATTTCCTAACAGATCAAGACTGTTATAGTTTCTATAACTTTTTTTAAATTTAAGTATATCCCCGCCGGTTAAAGATCAGCCAAGAAAAAACTAAGAGAATGCTAAGAAATGAACCCTTAAGAGCGAGGCCAAAAACATAAATGAAATCAATATTATCAATAAGGTAGCTGCCAGTATAGTCCAATGTACATCATTGTAGCCATAAGCAGGCTGCAGCCGATCACGAGGGATTTGGTCACTTCATTCTCTTTGTTGAACAGCACGCCCACCAGAATGCTTCCCACCAGCGCTCCCAATACGATTACCATTTGCAGATAACCATACTGTGTATCTGTGAATTCCAACCAGGTTCTGAAAAACAGAGGCAACACTACGGCAAATATAGGTTGGATTAAGGTGTATATTACCAGGAAAAAAATAGATAATTTACGGATTACTTTATTATTCAGAATGAATCTGATACCCTCGGACAAATCCATTACGAATCCTGACACACCTTCGGCTAACTCTCGTTTGACATGCTTACCATCCTCCCAAGCAATAACAATATAAGATTTGTATTTACAGTTTTCTTTTCTCTTTTCATATGTCGGCACCTCAATTCTCTTCTGTCTGAAAAAGCGACCCTGACCGGGTCGCTTTTATTGCTTACATCATTTATTTCCTCCTGTAACAGTAAAATGCCATTTTCTCTGTTACAGGATTTCTACATACCCTTCCGTTCCGTTCACCCGGATTCTCTGTCCGTCTTTGATCAGCTTGGTGGCGTTTTCTACGCCTACGACTGCCGGAAGACCGTATTCCCTTGCAATAACAGCGCCATGGGTTATCATCCCGCCGACTTCCGTTATCAGGCCTTTGACGGATACAAAGAGCGGTGTCCAACCAGGGTCAGTGAATTTGGTGACCAAAATATCACCTTCCTCTATCTTGGCGTCCTCCAGGTTTAAAACGACCCGTGCCCTGCCCTCTATGACGCCTGTTGAAACGGGTACACCTGCCAAAGCACCTTTGGGAATGTTGCCGGTATCGTATTCACCCAATATGACCTCTCCTTCAGACGTCATCAATCGAGGCGGCGTCAGCTTTTCATAGACCTTATATTCCGCTTTTCGCTTATCTATGACATTGTAATCCACCCGGTTTGTTTTAACTGCCTCCCTGAGTTCCTCAAAGGTCAGGTAATAGATGTCCTCCTTCTCCCGGATAACCCCCTTTTGCACGAGCTTGCCGGCCTCCTTCAGCAGTGCCTGCTTATAAATGTAGTTACGTTGGATAATGGTATACTTGGGATATTCCCGGTAGCCGATTAAATTGCGCATAATTCTGATCATCTTCTTCGTCTTTTTTGCCTTACCCTTGCCGCCGGGCAATTGCTCCAGGCGGCTCAAGAGCTCCTGTTCCTTCTGCTTCGCTTCCTTAAGCCCCTGCTCAAATTTAATCTTGTGGACATTGGGCTCAAAGTTTCTGATGTTGCTGAGTACGGTCCTGTGAAATAAAATCGAACAGTTCTTCTCCGGACAGATTTGCGATCCTTTGCTGCAGCTCCCTGACAGACTCCTCGTTGCGGGAAATGAGATTTTTAATAAGCGGAGGGTCGTTTTTGCGATAGATCTTTATGACATGAATGGGCAGTGCCCAGGATAGACCCTCTGCGCCCAGGCGGAGTGCTCTCTTCCCCCGCGGTAAAGTCTTTAAAAATTGTTTTCGTTTAAATAAATTCAACATAGCGTTTTTTGTTAGAGGATCGATTTGGCCAAAAGTACTGAATGCTATTTTTCTCCCCACCGGTGAGGCAAGATCATGAGTCAAGTCGTAAAATAACCTTCCACCGGCTTTGCGTAGTATATAATCCTTGGATAAAACCTGGAGGAAGGACATTCCCAATGGTTTGATGGTTTCGGTCATCATTTGGCCATGGCCGAAGGATAAATATATACGGTTTTTCCCATCGTTCACATCCGGTACGGGGTATAATGTGGTAATGGGGCGGCTCTGAACGATAAAGAATGCATCTTCAGAGGAAAGGGGATACACCTCTCTTTGAGGCCAGTCTCTGGGGTCGGAGGAATGTCCCCAACTGATGCACCATTCGATGTCCTGCGGGCAGCCGAAATACGCCTCGATCTTTCTGCCCATGCGCTCAAGCTGCAAAATCTGCTCGTCGGTCAGGGTCTGCCTATTCTGCTGCTGGGGCTCGATCTCCCGTTTCTCCGTGCCTCCTTTTTCCAAGGCATAGATGGCCAGCTTTTTGGTGGATATCTTTTTATCAATAATCCTACCTTCCCGCACTTTATAAATATCAGCATTGACCAGGCCGGAGACCAGTGCCTCACCAAGCCCGAAGCTGGCGTCTATGGACAGCACTTTCCGGTTGGACGTGACGGGATCGGCTGTAAACATAATCCCCGCAGCCTGTGGAAAAACCATCCTCTGTACAACCACAGACAGATAGACCTTGCTGTGGTCGAAACCATTTTGGATACGGTAGGTTACGGCACGGTCAGTAAACAGCGACGCCCAGCACTTGCTGACATGCTTAAGAATGGCATCTTTTCCTATAATGTTCAAATACGTATCCTGCTGTCCTGCGAAGGAAGCTGTCGGAAGATCCTCCGCCGTAGCGCTGGAACGCACGGCATAGGCATTTTTCTCACCAAGCTTTGAAAGATGGCGAGCGATCTCTTCATCTATGTCCTTTGGAATGGATATCCCTTCAATGACCATGCGAACTTTCTTGCTGATTTCACTGATGCTTTCCCTGTCGTCCACTTTTAGAAGGGACAATTGATCAAGTAATGAATTGAATTCCTCGTTATTCCCAGTGATTCTTTTATACGCTTCGGTGGTAACACAAAACCCCTCCGGTACCCGGATCCCCTCAATCCTGGCTAGTTCCCCAAGGTTAACGCCTTTGCCCCCGACCACCATGAGCTTATGCTTATCGATTTCCTGAAAACCAAGCACATATGAACTCATACAGGCTCTCCTTTCTATTATTTGATGGCCGAACCCATTAGGCAATCGGATTCTATCAATCCTTAAACATAGAAATTCCTTCCTTGATTATTTTGATAGCATCGTTGAGTTTCTTTAAATACCTATTCTCGTCCAACCCGCTCCGGAAATACTCATTCAAACCGAATGTGAAAATCATATTCATAACCAGTTCGGAATCAATTTCCGGCTTGATGAGGCCACGCTCTTTATCACGCTCAATCATTTTCATATACTTTTCGGCGGATGCTACACGGAGCTTTGTAATGAATTCGCTGTTATCTATCTCCATCAGCATGCCTATCTTGGTATATTCCGGTTTTACTCTGCCCAGCTCAAGGGATTCTTTGGATTTTTGAATAATGGTTTCAAAAACGTCCGCATCCGGATCCAAGGCTTCTGTGTAGGGGACGTTCTTCCGCTTATCCTTTCCAATTTCTTCGAGCATATAAAGGTAGATGTCCTCTTTGTCATTAAAATACTGATAAAAGCTTCCCCAAGGTATTTTGGCGGCCTTCACAATCTGGTTAAGGGATGCTTCGCTGAAACGCCGGGTAGAAAATTCCTGTACGGCAGCGTCAAATATTCTCTTTTTCTTCTCGTCACTCAAATTATAAAAAGTGTCTTTGGGCACACTAACACCTCCTGTAAAACATAATAATATAAATTACTCGATATGAGAAGTATCTCATGCGAGAAATATCTCACTTTATTTTGTGGAAATTTTTTAAAAAATATATAATATAGAAGTTCTAATAATTCTTCACTTTTGGATTCCATATCAGAACATAGCATATGCACAAAAAACCTGCCGCTTAAAAAAGGGCAGGTCATGCACATAGTATATGCGGCAGCCAGGCTATCATAGTGTTTAAAAGCACCTTAGACCCTACAGCTTTTCGTCCCTGTCTTTGACAGGTTTGCTGCAGGTATTTTTATTTATGAATTTCAAAATGCACGGGTTTTGAATGGCCCTTAATGAACAATCCTTAGCGTACAATTTTATTTTTTTGGTACGGTCCCCCCCTTAAGAAGGCTAAATAAAGGCGAATACCGATATAGTTAGTGTTTTTCTAGTTACGATAGACAGCGAGGAAGATATTTATGTAGAACAGCTGAGCAGTGGCACCACCTTGAGCTGAAATACGTTAAAACGCCCGGCAGTTAAACTGCCGGGCGTTTCAGCGTCAGGTATCCGGATCTTCAAAAAATCCTATAAATCGTAATAAAGCATGAACTCGTACGGATGCGGTCTAAGCCTGATGGCGTCAAATTCCCTAGTTAGTTTGTATTCAATCCAGGCATCCAGCACATCTTTATCAAAGACTCCGCCTTCCAGCAGGAATTCGTGGTCATTCTGCAACGCTTTCAATGCCGCGTCGAGCGAACCCGGGACTGAACGGATATCCTTGGCCTCTTCGGGCGGAAGCTCAAAAATGTCTTTATCCATCGGTTGGCCCGGATCGATTTTATTCTTAATCCCGTCAAGACCCGCCATCAACAAGGCGGCAAAAGCCAGGTATGGATTGCAGGAGGGGTCGGGCGGGCGGAACTCAACCCGTTTGGTTTTGGGGTTGTTGGAGTACATGGGGATACGTACCGCCGCACTCCTGTTCCTCATGGAGTAAACCAGGTTCACCGGCGCTTCGTAGCCCGGCACCAGCCGCTTGTAAGAGTTGGTGGTCGGATTGGTAATACCGGTGAGCGCGTGGGCGTGCTTCAACAAGCCGCCGATAAAGTATAGCGCGGTTTGGCTTAACTTGGCGTATCCTTTTTCGTCAAAGAACAGGGGAATTCCGTCTTTCCACAGGCTCATGTGGACGTGCATGCCGGTACCGTTGTCCTGGAATAGCGGTTTCGGCATAAAGGTCGCGGTTTTACCATGCTTTCTGGCGACATTCTTCACAATGTATTTAAACATCATCAGATCGTCGGCCATTTTGACAAGCTTATTATATTTTATATCGATTTCGGCCTGGCCCGCGGTAGCCACTTCGTGGTGCTGGCACTCGATATTTAGCCCGGCTTCCAGCATGGTCATAACCATATCGTTACGCATGTCCTGCTGGGAATCAGTGGGGGGAACCGGGAAATATCCTTCTTTATAGCGCGGCTTATAACCAAGGTTGGGATTTTCCTCACGTCCCGAGTTCCATATGCCTTCCACGGAATCAATAAAGTAGTAGCCTGAATGCTGGTTCTGGTCAAACCTGATCGAGTCAAAAACAAAGAACTCCGCTTCAGGTCCCCAGTAGCTTTCGTCAGCAATCCCGCTGGCTCTTAAGTACGCTTCAGCTTTTTTGGCAATGTTGCGGGGGTCGCGGTTGTATTTCTCGCCGGTCACCGGGTCAATAATATCACAAATAATGCTGAGGGTGGGTACTTTGCTGAATGGATCCATAACAGCCGTTGTCGGGTCGGGAATCAGGTTCATATCACTTTGATCAATAGCCCTGAAACCGCGTATGCTGGAACCGTCAAAGCCAAAACCTTCAGCAAAAGCATTCTCGTCAAATTCGGAAACAGGAACCGAAAAATGCTGCCAAAGACCAGGCAGGTCGATGAACTTCACATCAACCATTTTTACATCTTTATCCTTGATATAAGCAAGGACGTCCTGGGGTGTTTTCATTAAATATACCTCCTGTTAGATATAAAATAAACTTAATAAAACTCTTCAGAAAAGAAAAAACCTCCTTTCCAACGCGGGCATAAAAAACAAAAACCTCATACCGGCCGCCTGTTAAAGGGCCGGTATGAGGCGTCATTACCTCATGGAAACTACCCAGTTTCAAAAAAGCAAAAACAACACTGTTTTTAACTTGGCAATATTATATTACATTATTTTTTATATTACAATGGTTATTGTTCAAACACAGGGACAAGAAACGGGTCTTTGACACTTGCGACCTATATAGAAATCTCTACAAGCCTTGAAAATAGGGCTTTTTTTATTGGAAAAATGTCAAATTCCCTCCGATAAATAGTGCGTAATTTTGCGTAATGTGTTATAATA
>NZ_JAKOAV010000009.1 GCF_029478095.1 Pelotomaculum isophthalicicum JI
CGGACTGCATGCCAAGAAATGGTCTCATGCAGAATATTGGTTTACCTGGATAAGTCGCCCTTATGAGGTTTAAATAATTCTGGTAGGAAGCTTGATAAGCTGCAGGTGATTGCAGTCCGTCATTTGTCCCTTGTGCGACAACAATCACATCAGGGACAGGTTCATTAATAGGATATCCGAACATCTTCCATTGAAAGCTTTTTACAGCATTAGGAACATGACCAGTACCTTCAGCTACAACGCCTGTTCCACCAAAACCCACCTGCCATGGGTCAGCCCCGAGAATATCAGAGGCAATATGTGGGAAGGTCAATTCTGCGCCGGCAGTTGCAGGTGTCCCGTCATTACCCAGGACGTTTAGTCCTGCTGTTATTGAATCACCTAAAAACAGTATACGCTTTTTGGTTGAATTTAAAGGTTCTACAACAGCCCCTTCGTCAACAGTCACCCCTTGAAAATTAAGACCCCTGCCAGCAAACCAAACATCATCATTGTAATATATACCGGAAGCTACAATCTTAACCGTATGTCTGGTCGGTTGAAGTCCTGTAGCTATAGTAACTGTGTTCGCCACAATGGCACGAGTAAAAGCGGCGCCGTCAACCGAGTAGGCTATATATGGTTGATAAATTGCCTTAGGATCGGCAAAAAAGTTTGCTGTAATGCTTCTCGTTCCCTCAACAGAAAAATGTAATTCTGAACCCTGATTTAAAGCGGTCATGGTTATCTTGCCATTTACAACCCGATGGATCCAACGACCGATATAGCATATGTTGTAGCTAATAATATCTTGTGCTGTGGTGCAATTAACACTTGTTATGTCATTTATCTGTTTTGAGTTTAAGATAATCATGGGTTCAGATGACAATCTTAGTGGAATCATTGTTATATCACCGACAATTTTGGTTTGATCGTCATTGATAACCGTTGTGCCGTATTTGGCCGGACGTGCGGCTTGTACCATATTGGCAAAGGCTAATATTGACAGCACGAGAGCAATCAAATAGTATTTACGCATTGTATTCCCTCCATGTATATATTTATGGGATAATTAGCTGTAATGTTACCACTGAATATCCTTAGCGAATGAAGGGAGTAATTGGACAATAATAATGATAAAAATAGCAATCCCGTGCCACTTTGACAGTGATACGGGATCTCTTTTTTAATCATTTTGGGATGTAAGGTCTTGCCCTAACACATGTTTTATTACTTGTCTGCTTCTTGCGCCGCCTTGGCCTTCTTTATTATGTCATCAGCTAAGCGTCCAGGCACTTCTTCATAACCGGTAAATTCCATTGTAAAAGAACCGCGACCCTGAGTCATTGACTTAAGATCGATGGCGTACCGGTACATTTCTGATAGCGGAACATGCGCTTTTATCAAGGTTTGTTTTTCCTGGGGTTCGGTACCCAATACCCGGCCGCGCTTTGTATTGAAATCACTGATTATGTCCCCCATAAAGTTGTCTGGCACTAAAACTTCAACATCCATCATCGGCTCCAAAAGAACAGGTTTGGCCTGCAAGGCTCCCTTTTTGAAAGCAAGTGACGCGGCAATTTTAAAAGCCAGTTCCGAAGAATCCACCGTGTGGTAAGAACCATCATATAGGGTGGCCTTAACTCCTGTTGTTGGATAACCAGCCAGCACACCTTCTGTCATAGCTTCCCGGAGGCCTTTCTCTACAGCCGGGAAATAGTTTCTGGGAACAGAACCCCCGAAAACTTCCTCAGCAAAAACAAAATCCTCCTCGGGATTTGGCTCAAACCGTACCCAAACGTGACCGTACTGACCACGACCGCCTGATTGTTTTTTATGTTTTCCTTCAACTTCAACTTTTGACCTGATCGTCTCACGATATGGCACTTTAGGATCATTCGTAACTACGTCGACACCGTATTTGCGTTTCAGCCGTTCTAGCAAAATATTTATATGCAGTTCACCCATACCTGTAATAAGCGTCTGTTTTGTCTCGGTGTTTTTCTCAACCTTAATAGTCGGGTCCTCTTCCAGCAACTTGTTAATAGCGTCGCCCAGTTTGTCTTCATCGTTTTTACTCTTAGGGGCGATTGCCACTGAAAGTGTTGGTACCGGGAAATCAATCTTATCCAGGACAACCGGTTTGTCCTTATCACATAAAGTATCGCCTGTCCCGGTGTCCTGCAATTTCACAACAACTGCTAAATCACCGGTTGGAACTACATCGGTTTGGATTGTATTTTTACCCCTGACATAAAGGACATTACCGACTTTTTCCGTCTTTTCTTTTGTACTGTTATATACAACAGTATCACTTTTAAAATTACCACTGAAAACGCGGAGAAAATTCATCTTGCCGACATAGGGGTCTGCTATCGTCTTAAATACCAAGGCCGACATCGGGCCGTTATCTTCCTTCGGAGCCGGGAGGTAGTCCGCGATCACATCCATCAACTGGGCCACGCCGGTATTCTTTGTAGCCGAGCCGGCCAGTACCGGAACAACTTTTGCTTGCGCGATACTTTTCTTCAAACCATCTTTAATCTCATCCAGAGTGAGTTCCTCTCCCTCAAGATATTTCATGGTCAGGTCGTCGTCTCCCTCAGCCGCTGCTTCAATAAGCAGTTCACGGAACTGGTCGACCTCACCGGCTAGTTCTCCGGGCACCGGTGCTTCCTTGCCTTTGCCGTCACTGGTGTAGGCTTTTTGGTTAATAATGTCAACCACACCTGTAAAGGTATCAAACGATCCGTTAGGAATCTGGATCGGCGCAAAATTACCTTTAAATTTAGTCTTTAAATCATCAAGGACTTTATTAAAGCTGGCGTTCTCCCGGTCCATTTTATTAACAAATATTATCTTGGGCAGGTTATATTTATCCGCTATATCCCAGATAACTTCATGCTGTACTTCCACACCATCCACCGCGGATATGACAAACATAGCGCAATCGGCAACTCTCAACGCTCCCTTTACTTCACCGATAAAATCAGAAAAACCGGGTGTGTCCAGCAAGTTAATTTTGACACCGTTCCACTCGCAAGGAACAAGGCTTGTATGTATGGTTATTTGTTTGGCAGTTTCTTCAGGGTGGTAGTCGGAAGTCGTAGTGCCATCCTCCACTCTGCCCAAACGGGAGAGAACCCCGGTATTATAGAGCATGGCTTCGACAAGTGAGGTTTTACCGGCTCCACCGTGCGCAACTACACCCACATTGCGTATTTGACTGGTTTGATAATTCTTCAAATTGTGTTCCCCCTTTTGTAAATAATGGTTTCCTTAAAGCACTATTTCTATACTACATAGAACCTAAGCAGGGATATTTTGGATGAAAACAAAAAGAACCCCCTCAGGAGCAATTATTAAGGTACCCCAGGCTGATGGCATAAACATCAAGGGTGTAATTCTACAGTAAGTGTGTAAATTCCTTGTTATTTTAAAAATAACCGTGATTTTTTTTAGTTGAATAAGATACCGCATTATAAAATTTGCCTCATAGGAAAATTAAGGATGCATAGATATTATCATATGCAATTAAAGTTCTATTTTATGGCAGGTAAAATATGGCCGGACAATCATTAATCAACGGAACTTTAGTCCTACTGTTCAGTGGGCTATTCAATAGAATGCTGGGTTTCACATATGAAGTTTTTATGATTCGTTTGATCCAGCCGGAGGGCATTGGCCTGTTTAACATGATTTACCCTATATATGTTCTGGTAGTGGTTATGGCTACCGCAGGCATTCCAGTAGCCATAGCCAAACTTGTTTCAGAAGAGGCAGCCCGCGGCAATCTCCGGGGAGCCTACCGCATTTTTAAAATTTGCTTGTTTACCCTTATTGCAAGCGGCACGATTTTCACAGCATTGTGTTACCTTGGAGCTTCCTTTCTACTTAAATATATTTTTATCAATCCCAAAGCATATTACAGTTTCTTATTCCTTATTCCAGGCGTTCTTATAGTATCGCTATGCTCCGCATTCCGTGGTTTTTTTCAGGGGCTTCAGCAAATGACGCCAACAGCTTTAACCCAATCCCTGGAACAGCTGATTAGATGTGTTTCCGGCCTTTTAATCGCATATATGCTTTTACCGAAAGGTATTGAATATGCTGCGGCTGGAGCTTCACTAGGCGTGGTAACAGGTGAACTGGCCGGTTTTGTATCTATTCTGCTGATTTACATACGCAAACGTCCCATTGTGCCATCCGGTTTCAGGACATTACATTTTGAGTCGTTTTATTCAATTGCTGTCAGGGTTTTTAATTTAGCTATTCCGGTATCATTGACCCGTTTTGCATCTACCACACTTTTATGGATTGATGCCGTATTGATTCCGAAACGTCTTCTGGCAAATGGGATGGGACTGTCTGAAGCTACATCAGCTTACGGGCAATTTGTGGGCATATCCCAAAGCTTGCTGTTCGCCCCGGCAATTATTACTCTTTCACTTGCTACCGCCCTACTTCCGGCAATATCTGGCGCACTGGCTGTAAACAACTTGAAAAATGTCCGTAAACGCTGTGAAGATGCCGTTAGAATTACATTGATTGCCGGAATGCCCAGCACAGTTGTCTATGTTATGCTTTCAGAAGAATTGTGCGGATTGATTTTTGATTATCCAAAAGCGGGGGCAAGCCTTTGCATACTTGCTCTGGGAGGGCCTTTCCTGTACCTGGCGCAAACTTCCACCGGTATTCTCCAGGGCCTTGGCAAAGCATCCCGGCCGTTTATAAACATGGTTATCGCATCTTTATTTAAAATTACCGGCATATACTATCTTACCGGGGTACCACAATTTGGCGTGCAAGGCACATCTGCGGCTCTTGTTATTTATTACATGATTATGGCTTTACTGAACCTGGCTGATGTACGCAAATATACCGGCTCGGAGATAAGATTACACAAATTACTTTTAAAACCCCTGTTCGCAGCTGCAGGAATGAGTATCGTAATTTTGTTGTCAAAAAGTTACTTGTCGGCTTGCACGCATTCTGAATTTTTGGTAACTACCGGAAGAGCCCTTGCCGGTATGGTCATATATGTCCTGATATTGATATTAAACGGAGGTATCAGCATTAACGACTTGAACAGGCTAAAAGCAGTAATACACTTCAAAACCGAAATTAAAACGCGTTAAATTCCTTAACCAATTCCTTCACATCATTCAATACTTTGTAATTGGTCAAGTCGTAATGAACCGGGGTGATCGACACATAGCCTTCATTTATCGCCCAAACGTCAGTGTCAGGGTTATCCCCGTCAACGTCAAAAGGCTCCCCTGCCATCCAAAAGTAAGTTCCGCCCCTCGGGTCGGTTCTTTTATAAAACACATTAGTATATCGCCTGTTTCCCAGCTTGGTTATTCTAATACCGCGTGGCAACCCTGGTGGTATATTGATATTCAAAAGAATACCATCACGCAGAATATTACCATATTCTGATACAAATTTTTTTATGAAAATGCCGGAATACGTGAAGTCATTAAACTCATAACTGGCCAGCGATATAGCAATAGCGGGAACATCATTGATGATCCCTTCAATAGCTGCCGAAACCGTGCCGGAATATAATACATCGGTGCCAAGATTCGGCCCCAGATTAATGCCGGATATAACCAAGTCGGGAAGTTCTGGAAGCAGCGCTTCCAGACCAAGTTTAACGCAATCTGAAGGAGTGCCGTCTACTGCCCAGCCTTTTGAGTTTGTGCCCGGATATAACTGTTCTTTCACTCTCAGCGGTCTGTGCATAGTAATTTTATGACCCGTGGCGCTTCTTTCCCGGTCCGGAGCAACTACAAAGACTTCCGCTTGTTCCTCCAAGGACTTTCTAAGCTGTGTAATTCCGGCCGCGTTAATACCGTCATCATTACTAATTAATACTCGCATAAATTTCTCCGTTTTCAAGCCTCATAAATTGATATTTTCATGGTATCCTTGGCAGCATCTTTCGTGAGGCCAAAAATAACATGTTTGTTTTTTAATGTCTTGTTTAAAAAATCAATTATTTTATACATATCATCACAGGCTTTGAATGACTTTACAGCTATTAGTTCAAGTTTTCCCGTGGTGGGGATATCGTTATTATCCAATTTCATCCTCCTGAAATCAGCTAATTAAAAGTGCTCCGCTCACATCTCAAAACTGATTTTTAATCTTTAACTAAAGAAAACGCTTCCGCCCTGGTCGCCTCGCTTCTCTGGAAGATGCCCCTTACTGCTGAAGTTACAGTCTTTGAACCAGGTTTTTTTACACCGCGAAAGGTCATACACATATGTTCAGCTTCAATAACGACTAACGCACCTTGTGCGTTCAACCTACGCATTATCGAGTCGGCGATCTGGGAAGTGAGTCTTTCCTGCAGTTGCGGCCGCCTCGCAAAACCTTCCACCAGTCTAGCCAGTTTTGATAAGCCGGTCACATTGCCTTTCCGGGGGATATAAGCTACATGCGCCTTCCCATAAAACGGCAGCAGGTGATGCTCACACATGGAATAAAGCGGTATATCCTTTACGATAACCATTTCCTCATGGTCTCCTGAAAATTTCTTTTCTAAGTGTGCGTCTGGTTCCTCCCAGAGACCGCTAAATATTTCCTCATACATACGGGCAACCCGTGACGGCGTTTCCCTTAAACCTTCCCTTTCCGGATCTTCTCCGATAGCTTCAATAATCATCCTTACTGCTTTTTCGATTTTTTGTTGATCAATCACAATTACCCTCCTAGTGCCACCCTTGTTCGAATTAAAGCTGGCCCATTATCTTGTGAGTCTGTGGAATAATAAGAACATTTGCCAGTATTTTAAGAGCAAGCTGCTGCAAATAAAGCGCCCGTGCGGGTGAAACACTTTTAATACCGCTTGCTGCCGGACTGACCGGCTGGATTATCATGGTTATGCCTTTGCCATATTCGCTAATTAAAACGGCGGCTTGCTCGATCTCTTCTTCCGTGGTATCTTCACCGACAACCACTTTAACAAAAACTTGTTTCTTGCCAGCTATCTTTAAAAAAAGTCTATGTTCTTCCCAAAAGGGAATCAGGCCGCTGATACTAGGCAACTTAATATCCATACCGATTATGTCAATAAGTTCGATTACCTCCGAGAGTGCTTCAGGCAATGTGCCGTTAGTCTCAAGATAGATTCCGTGCCTGGTGCCTTTTATAAAAGGAATCAATTCCCTGATAAATGAGGTCCATAACAATGGCTCACCGCCAGTAAGGCTTATAGAATGGTGTATTGACAGGTCGTAAGAGTGTACCGCGTCGGCAACCTCTTTAGCCGACAAGGGGTTGGGAAGTTGTCTAAAATCCTTTTGCCCGGGATGTTGTTCAATTTTGCAAAAACCAGTCTCATTGACAGGGGTGTCACAGAATGAGCAATTTATGTTGCAGCCCTGCAGCCGGATGAAAACCTGACGGCAACCGACCAGTAATCCTTCACCCTGCACTGAAGAAAATATCTCCGCAATCTGACAGGGCATTATCTAACCCCCCGTACTTTACAACGCGCCATTTTTATTTGCTCATATTCTTTAACGTACTCACTGAGCAGAGACCTGCCGACATCCTCGATTTCTTCTGGATCAAGGCCAATTTCCGCCAGTCCAATGGCCGGTACGGGCGCATCCTTGCCTGTTACGTTAACACCAGTGTGAATCATGGTAGATACAGGAGTAAGAGTGGCTATTGACACGGTTAGTTTGCGATTTTGAAAAAAAAGGTCGTCTCCGTATCGGCTTAGTACGGCCCCTGATTTTTCTGTTATGATATCTTTTAAAGTAGCAATCAAAAGCCGCTGCCTGACAATAGTCTTCTCCAAATCAAGGTCAAAGTGTTCAATAATAAAATGGAGCATGTCCGTACTAAATATTGGTGAATTGCTTAAAACATCTTTAATGTCGACCATTTCTGTCAACTCAACCCGGCAAGGTCCCCTAAAAGAAACGATGCTCTCCCCCTGAATGCCGAAATTGCGGTAAGCCCAATGGGATGATAGCTGCCTACCGTCATAAGTAATTGTTTCTTTTATAAAAAGTTCTTTCATCAGATCTCCCCCAAAAAACTCATGCCGCCCAAATCTAAAGCAGCCAGGTTGGCGGCGCGTTTTAAGCGCAAGCAACTTTCACACCGGCCACACATTTTTTCCCCGCCGCGATAACAGCTCCAGATATATTGAAATGGAACCGACATCTTTAAACCAAGTTTTATAATATCCACTTTATCAAGCCTTTGAGTGTAGCTGACCACTCTTACATGATTAAGGGTGGAATAATTCAAGGATTCATTTATCGATTTTACAAAGCTGGCGCTGTTGTCAGGAAATGTCGCCGCTTCTTCACTGTTAAAACCGGTTACAACCAGTTGGGCTTCGTAAGATTCGGCAAAAGCGGCGGCAATGTTGATAAAAAGACCGTTACGGTTGGGAACCCACACCTTTGCCGCGGAAGCGTTACAAGCTTCCAGTTCGTCAAGTGCGGCTATCTCCGGTTCCGGCAGGTCTAAATCACTCTTTACCAGCGCTGTGCCGGTGATATCCTTTAAAAAAGGAATTTCGACGACCTGGTGGTGCAAACCGTAATGTCTTGCCAGGGATGCGGCGGCCTTTATTTCATTTTGCGAGGCGCGCTGTCCGTAATTAAATGTGAGACACAAAACAATGTCTGATTCCCTTGAGGCACAGGCAAGGGACACAGTCGAATCCAGACCGCCGGAAAGAAGCACGATACTTTTCAAAACTAGTCCTCCTCCTCGCAGTACGCCGCCGAAGCTTCCGGAGATTCACCAACACGTACTACTGCAATTTTCGCATTTTCCAGCGAATCGGTAAACTTAGTTTTTAGTCTGCGAAATATGTATCTGGCCAGGTTTTCCGCCGTAGGGTTGTTTCCGCTGTTTTGTTTAAATGGCTCCAGCATGTTCAGATTTTGGTGATCGAGTTCTTCAATAACTTCTTTTACCCCGCTTTTTAATTCTTTAAAATCAACCAGCATACCTTTCTGGTCCAGCTTATGGCCTTTAAAGACAACTTCTACCTGCCATGTATGGCCGTGCAGTTGGGCACATGGCCCATCGTAGTTTAATAAACAGTGCGCGGCAGCGAAACGCGTTCGGATAGCAAGCTCATACATAGTGACGGAACCCTCCCTCACTCCAATTAGTGCCATTGCAATAAACTTTTCACTTTTTAACAACTTCACAATCCGTATATGTTAATGTTTATTTTATTTTTTATTTCTTTATTTTTCCGCCGCTACCCAGGAGTATTCTTCCCCATTACTACCATACATAAAAAAAAACCGGATGGAGAAAGCTAGAATTAAATGATGGAGGTGTTATCATGGGCGAAAACAAAAACATTAACAAGAAAGGAAATTCCTTCGTGCATGAAATGACAGGTTCAGCCCCAATGGTTAATCTGGATGGAAACTCGGATTATATCGTTCAAAACACTAATCCACCGGTGCAAAAAAAATCATTACCTAACAAGAAGCTACCTAACTAAGTGAATACGTCTAAATATTCTCTTATTATGAATTCAGCTCCGAGATTAACGGCTATTTCACGGCATTTTTTGATGTCAACACCTGGCAATCTGACTACCGACAATGTAACTTTTGGGATATGTTTTTTACAACTAGCGGCAAATTTGAGCATCGCTCCATAAGCCTCTTCTCCCATCTGCGGCTGGCATAGTGACACGTATTGCAATGCATCGGGTGCGTTTAAGCTAATCGAAACGGCGTCAACCGAACCGGCTAATTCTGAGGCGATATCGCGTCCATGAATTAGGTCGGCCTGGCCGTTCGTGTCAATTCTTACAGATGCACCGAGCTTTTTTAACACGCGGGATGTCTCAATTACCAGATCTGCCCTAATCAACGGCTCGCCATAGCCACAAAAAACTACTTCCCGGTATTGACTAACATCTCCAACGGCTAATAATAATTCGTTCAGATCGGGCTCTTTATCCAACCAGAGGTCATAACCAGCGATACCCTCTTTTGCCTGTCTGATACAAAATACACATTTATTGGTGCATTTGTTGGTAATATTTAAATATATTGAATCACCAATTTGATAAGCATAAACATTTTTACTCAAGATAATCCCCTGTTCTCTAAATAGATGAGATGCAATCATAATATGTCAACTACTTACATAAAGATAATTATAATTATTTTCCGGGGGTGTTGCAATGCCATCTGTAAATATGGATAACTTTGAGCTTCCTTTTAATGTCGGCGCAGTGATAAGGGGTATTTTTTTCGCGTTGACCATTGCATTGCTGCTAAGTATAGGCACCGGCCTTGTTTACCACTTGTCATCACTTTCGGAAAAGACTCTTCCCTTATCCGCTGCAATAATCCTGGCGTCAGGCGCTTTCGGCGGATCTCTTACCGCCGGCAGGCAAGCCGGAAATAAAGGACTTTATCATGGATTAGCGGTAGGTCTTCTGTTTTTTATAGTTGTTTGGGCTGCCGCAGCACTATTTATACCTGGTCAGGCCGGACTTAATATCTTTTACAAATTAATAATAACATTATCTTGCGGTACAATCGGCGGAGTAGTTGGGGTGGGGCTTTCAAGTGGATAATTGAAGAAATCCAGATAATCGGAGAGCCCCAGCTATAAGCCGGGGCTTCCTTTTTAAGGGAAGATGCGGAATCGAACCGCATAGCGGGCTCCGGACCTCGCTGTGTTCCCGACACTCCCCCCTGGTATTAATTACCATTATGTCATTTGGCACTTTATTTGTCAATATTATTAAAGTAGTCAGTAGTCAGTAGATTTAAAGATAATAAATATTCTTTATTCTGACTCCTGAATTCTGAATTCTGACTCCTTTTGCTTTACATATATTCTGGGGACCCGTAGGCTGATCATACAAACTACTTCATAATTAATCGTACCTAATTTCATCGCTATATCATCAGCAGTAATTTCTTCGTCATCCTGGCGGCCGATGAGCACAGCCTCATCCCCCATCTTTATATGCGAGTCGTTGCCGGCGTCAACCATAATCTGGTCCATGCAAACCCTGCCAATTACAGGCCGCCGCCGGCCATTCAACAAGACCTCCCCTTTAGAAGAAAGCGACCTTGGATAGCCGTCGGCGTACCCTAGAGGCAAAGTGGCGATAACTGTTGGTTTAGCAGTTGTATAGGTACACCCGTAACTAACTTTAAAACCAGCCGGCACAGTTTTAACATAAGCGACTTTAGCCTTCAGGTTCATGGCCGGATAAAGTTTTAAGCCAGTGTGTTTAAGTCTGTCGGAAGGATTTAGGCCATAGACAATGATCCCTGCCCTTACCATGTCCAAGTGTGTCTCCGGCATTTCCATTAATGCCGGACTGTTGGCAGCATGTTTTAGCGGGATGTCGAGACCACTCTTCCGTAGCGCTTCTGTAATGTCGAGAAAACGCTCCAATTGCATTTTGGTATAATTTTTATCAGCGTCAGCGTTAGCAAAATGCGTGAAAATACCCTCTACTTCTAGATACGGTGTTTTCGCCAGTCGTAATATTTCGTCTACAATATCCGGACCTGACACCAAGCCAATTCTGCCCATACCGGTATCAACTTTAATATGCACTTTCGCCCGTGTCCCGCCCCGCGCCGCGGCTTCCGCCAATACCAAGGCCATTTCGCGGGTATAAACAGCCTGCGATAGCCGGTGGCGCACAACTTCAACAGCCTGTTCCGGTGGTATATACCCTAAAACCAGCACCGGGGCTTCCAACCCCGCCTCACGAAGCGCCACCCCTTCCGATATTCTGGCAACACCGAGCCACGTTGCGCCGTTGGCCAAAGCGACCCGGCTTACTTCAACTGCGCCGTGACCGTAGCCGTTAGCTTTGACCACTGCCAATATTTTGGCTGTAGACTTGGTAACACGACGAATCTCCCGGACATTGTTGGCAATCGCATCCAAATTGATCTCAGCCCAAACTGGATATACGGACATACTAGTTCCACTCCTGAAAAAGCACATTATGTCAATCGTTAAAGGTTATCCGTTAAAGGTTATCCCAATAAATCAGCGATTTTCATATAATCTTTTTTCAAAGATTCTCCTACCGCCCCGCAGGTGAGATTGCCTTTATAAGTATTTACCCCGCGCGATAAAGCGTTATTATTCTTGACAGCTTCATAAAAACCATTGTTCGCCAACTCCAAGGCATAAGGAAGGGTGGCATTTGTCAAGGCAAATGTGGAAGTCCGGGCGACGGCGCCTGGCATATTGGCTACTGCATAGTGGAGTACGTTATATTTAATGTAAACAGGATCATTATGAGTGGTAACTCTGTCAATCGTCTCAATTGAGCCCCCCTGATCAACGGAAACGTCGACAATGACCGAACCGGGCTTCATTTCTTTAACCATTTCTTCACTAACAAGCTTTGGCGCTTTTGCGCCGACTACGAGCACGGCCCCAATCAAAAGATCCGCATAACGTACAGATTGCCTGATATTAAACTGGTTTGAAACCAGGGTATTAATTCTCCCGCCGTACAGGTCATCAAGGTAGCGTAGCCGTTCGGCATTCTGGTCGATAATGGTAACCTGCGCTCCCATTCCCACAGCCACTTTGAGGGCGCTGGCACCTACAGATCCGGCGCCGATGATCACCACGTCCGCGGCGGCCACCCCTGGTACCCCGCCTAATAAGATTCCTTTGCCCCCGTACGGCTTTTCAAGAAAATGAGCGCCAACCTGGACAGCCATCTTTCCCGCAATTTTACTCATCGGTGTGAGTAATGGCAGAACACCGTTATCCAGTTGGATAGTTTCGTACGCCACGGCTGTCACTTTGTTTTTGATTAAGGCGGCTGTTAACTCCGGTTCACGAGCAAGATGGAGATAAGTAAAAAGAATCTGTCCTTCTCTCAGTAGCTGGAACTCACTGGGAAGCGGTTCTTTCACCTTCATTATCATATCTGCGCGTTTGAAGACTTCAGCGGCGGTGGCAACCAGCTCAGCTCCTGAAGAAACATACGCTTCGTCTGTAATACCGCTGCCAAGGCCGGCTTTTTCCTCAATCAAAACCTTATGTCCAGCCCCGGTAAATGTCTGAACGCCTGCTGGAGTTATAGCAACACGATCCTCATTTATTTTTATTTCCTTAGGCACTCCGATGATCATGGTAACACCTCCTGAAAATAGGTATTCAATCAGTGCCAACAACATTCATCATTGCTGCCGGCAGGTTAAATAATATGTCTCCGGCTGTTAAACCGATCATTCCCTTTATCCTGGCACCCATGTCACCGGCCAGGCCATGCACATAAGCTCCTGCGGATGCCGCTTGAGCCGGATTCAGACCTTGCGCGATAAGCGCCGCCACTACCCCTGTCAGTACATCGCCGCTGCCGCCGGTAGCCATACCCGGGTTACCGGTGGGATTAATGTAAATAGCTCCGTCCGGAGCGGCCACTACCGTTCGGGCTCCTTTGAGCAGCGCGACTACATTCCATATTGTTGCCGCTTTTCCTGCAATTGATAGACGATCCTCTTGAATTTCCCTTGTCGTAACGTCCATTAATCGGGCCATTTCACCGGGATGAGGGGTTATCACTACCGGAGCCTGGATTTTTCTCAGAATCTCGACTTCTCCCGCCAATGCATTTAAGCCGTCGGCGTCAATCACACACGGAATTCGTACTGACGGCAAGAGCTCTCTAACCATAGCAACCACTTCTGGTACGGTTGATAAACCTGGACCCAGAGCTAATACATCCGCGTTATCCAGCAAGGAAAGTATGTTTTGGCGAGCGCCACGGCTCAAGTGTCCCTTTCCTGTATCAGGCAATGGCACAGTCATAACTTCCGTCAGTTTTGATTCCATTATGTCATGCAGTGATTCAGGCACCGCCACTGTAACCAGACCCGCTCCAGCTCGCAGGGCGGCTTCGCCAACCAGGCAAGCTGCTCCGGTCATCCCGCGTGAGCCAGCCACAACCAATACCCGCCCGAAGTTACCCTTATGGGCGTCTGAAGGGCGGGGAGACAGCCATTCCTTAATCATTTCTCCAGTAATCAAATATCTTTGCGGCGCTTCTTTTTCTATAAGAACGGCCGGTATAGAAATATCGACAACGTGTAGTTCACCGGCGTAATCAGCGCCTGGTTCCAGAATCAACCCCAACTTGGGGAGGGCAAAAGTAACCGTGTGAGCAGCTTGAATGCATGGCCCGCTTGCTTTTCCGGTATCCGCTTCCAGACCTGACGGGATATCCACGGCAACTATAGGTTTGCCGCTTCCATTCAACACTTCTACTATTCGCCCTGTTTTTTCAACCATTTTTCCGCGAAAACCAGTTCCGTAAATAGCGTCAACAATTAGATCCGTATTCATTAGAACCAAACGGACTATATTTATCCCGTCCCCATGTTGCAAAGAGTATACTTTCTGACCCATCTTCCGCCAGATGTTAAGATTAGTGGCGGCATCACCGGTGATCTCATCAAGTTCCGCTATGGCCAGCACCTTAACTTCCGCACCCATATTTAGCAGGTGACGCGCTATTACGAAGCCGTCACCACCATTGTTTCCTTTACCGACAAATACAGTGATAACTTTACCGCGCACATTTCCCAGCACTTTCCTTATAACCTCCACTACCTGGCGGCCGGCGTTTTCCATCAAAACAAGTCCTGGAACTTTGTATTCTTTGATAGCAGTCTGATCCAGCTTCTTCATTTCCTCAGCAGTAACAACCCGCATTTTTACGCCTCCTCTCTTATAGCTACAGCAAAAGCCATTGCCCTGGCCCGGTCATGGGATAAGCTTATTTTTATTTCACAAATTCCTTTATTTCTTGCAAGAATAGCTGTTTTATTGTGCAACTGCACAATAGGACAACCTCCCGTTAACTTACCGACTTCCACGTCAGTCCAGCGAACACCTGTAATTCCAGTACCCATTGCTTTGAAAACAGCTTCTTTTGCTGCGAATCGCGCGGCATAGCAAGCGTATCGATCCCGTTTCTTGTCGCAATAGCACCGTTCAGAAGGAGTAAAAATCCTGTTAAGAAACCGTTCGCCTATACGCTCCACCGCATTTTTTAACCGGTCAATTTCCACGGTGTCCACGCCAATGCCGGCCAAGCCTTCCACCGGTAGCATAACGCAATTATTTTCCAATAAATATCCAACTCCCGACAACTAGCTCTTTCCAATTATTTTATCCTAATCTTTCTTCAGTAAAAAGAAAAAACCTGCCCAAAAGTGATATTACTTTGAAAACGGGTCAACCTACCCGTTTCAAAACACGCAGGACAGTTCATTTAACGCATTTTCAAATTAAAAATATCTAAAAACCTAAAATTCGTCTGAGTTTTTTCGCCTGAGCTCTGCTTACTGGAACTTCGCTTCCTTCCTTATCTGCAACAATAAGGTTGTATGTACCGTTAAAAAATGGAACTATTTCTTTTACTTTGTGCAGGTTTACCAGGTAACATCGGTGGGTCCGGAAGAAATATTGCTGATTAAGTCTTGTCTCTAGCTCTTTTAAGGTAAAACGGGTAAAAAGTTTATCAGATTCAGTTTTAATATAAACATTATCCTGCAAAGTAAAAGCATAAAAAATATCAGATTCAGTCACTAAAATAGTTTTGCCCTGTTTACCCGCCGGAATACAATCTATTCTTATATGATCCTGGATCTCACGCTGCAAAGAGTCCATTTTTTTTTCACGTGTTCGTTCTTCAATATGCTTGCCAGGGGTCTGTTCCACCGTCGCTGCCAACTCAGACAGCAACATATCATTCTGCGCTATCTTATTCACTTTATTAATGGCTTTTTTTAAACGTCCCGGATCAACCGGTTTTAGCAAATAATCGACGGCGTCTACCGTAAAAGCGGAAACAGCATACTCTTTATAGGCAGTAACAAAAATAATGTATGGTCTGGTTTCCAGTTCCTGAATAGCCGCCGCCACTTCCAAACCGCTCATACCCGGCATAGAAACATCAAGAAAAAGAACTTGATAATGGAGCGCCTTGATCAGTTCCAAGGCTTCATAGGCATTGGTAGCCTCACCAACTATTTCAATATTACTAAAATTGCTCAAGGCTAAACGAAGTTCCTGCCTGGCAGGATACTCGTCATCGACAATCAGCGCTTTTAGCTTCACCGGTGAGACCTCCTTTAACATCTTCACTAATCATCAAAGGAACCCTAAAGCAAACAGTGGTGCCTTTGTTTTCACTACTTTCTATACGGAGGCCGTAATTCTTACCAAATAAGCTTATCAGTCGCTCATGAACATTGCTCAAACCAATTCCGTTACCAGAGCCAAAACCGGGAAGCATTATATTCTTTAAATCATCTTTGTTCATCCCAACCCCGTCGTCCGAAATCACAAAAAGCATTTCATCTCCTGACGCTTTTACTTTTATATGCACCGTCCCCGCCCCAATTTTGGGTTGAATACCGTGTTTTATAGCATTTTCAACAATAGGTTGTAGAGTTAACGCGGGTACCCGGTAATTTAGCAATTCGGGGTCAATATCTCTTTGGATTACTAATTTTTCGCGAAAACGTGCCTTTTCAAGCACCAGATAAGTGTTTATATATTCAATCTCTTCTTTCAGACTGTTAAAATGCCCGTGTCTCTTTAAGGCATGGCGGAAGAAAGAAGCCAACCGTATTAGGAGACGGCGGGCAGTTTCGGGATTTGTCCTGGTGTAAGATACTATGGTGTTCAGTGTATTGAATAAAAAGTGCGGGTTTATCTGGGCATGCAGGAAATCAAGCTCCACTTTTTTTATCCTTGCATTCTGATGTTTCCAGATGTGTTGAATAACAAGGCAAGTGGCAGTTAAACTGGCAAGAATCATTAATATAACAATCTCCATGGGCGTTGGTTTGAAAAGAATAATTATCAATACAGCCGCGATATTAACAAGTCCCCAACGTAAAATAACACCGAGAATGTTATTCAAATAAATCATGCCTTAACTCCTAACCAAGGTGAACAATATTTAACTAATTTATATAAATACTATAAATATTCTACATGTAATAATGGAATCCTTTTTGTAATATTTATAAAACAAGCTTCGTGTGACTTCTATTAAAAAATTAAAAATATTCAGTAATCCATGTACTGTCATACATATCTCTTCAATTGTCAACTAATTCTTACTAAATTATTCTTTACCTTTTCTTAAAATCACTAGTTCATCCAGAATATGATTAGCCAGCGACAACTTGTCCATTTTGGGCAAGGAAACAATCCTGCCGCTGGGGAAGACCAGCTTGGCAATATTGGTGTCCGTTCCAAATCCAGCGCCGGGCAGAGTGACATCATTAGCTACCAGCATGTCCAAATTCTTGCGCTCCACTTTTATCATGGCATTATTTACCAGTTCTTCGGTCTCAGCGGCAAAACCAATTAAAACCTGGCGTTCTTTCATTTTACCTAACTGGGCAAGAATATCGGGGTTCTTTTCAAGCTCTATTGTTAGAGTACTCTCATGTTTTTTTATTTTTTGATTTGCTGTTATTTTGGGCTTATAGTCTGCCACAGCTGCAGACATAATTACAGAGTCAACCATTGAAAAACGATCCATCACTGCGGAGTACATCTCGTTTGCTGTTTCTACATTTATTACTTCAACCCCTGGTGGCGGATTCAACGCCACTGGCCCACTGATTAATACAACACGGGCGCCTCTCCTGGCTGCGGCATCAGCAACAGCATAACCCATCTTGCCCGAACTCCTGTTTGTTATATACCGCACCGGATCGATCGGTTCTGTAGTTGGACCGGCTGTAACCATCACCGACAGCCCATTCAGATCCCTATTATCAGAAAGTATAAAATTGATCTTATCCATGATAAGATCTAGCTCGGCTAATCTGCCGCGGCCCTCTGTGCCACAGGCCAATCGACCTACCCCGGGTTCGGCAATATGGTAACCAAGGTCACGCAATATTGTCACGTTTCGCTGAACAACCCGGTTATTATACATATTTACATTCATTGCCGGACAAACGAGCACAGGGCATGTTGCAGCCATAACCACGGTGGAAATCAAATCATCGGCAATGCCGTTAGCGGCTTTGCCGATAATATTAGCTGTAGCAGGTGCAAGAACGATCAGATCTGAACCGCTGGCCAGATCTATATGCTGAACTGGTCCGCCAAACGTTCTTTCAAATAAATCAGTATACACATGATGCCCGGATAGTGTCTGGAAGGTAAGCGGTTTAACAAATTCCTGGGCCGCCCGGGTCATTATCACTCGCACCTCGGCCTTGGCGGAAGCAAGATTGCTTACTAATTGAGCAACTTTAAAAACCGCTATACCGCCGGCTATTCCCACGGTAATATTTTTACCCGCCAGCATTAGTAATCCTCCCTGCCACTACTTGATTCCCGTCTTGTTTCTTTTATAGATAATCTTGTTCACGGCTATTTCTTTAAGCGCGGTGGTCACTGGCTTGTCGCTAGCCTTTTCGAGCTTGGTATTTCCCCTCTCGGTGAGTACCCTAGCCCGCTTTGCGGCTACCACAACCAGGGTATACCGGCTGTCTACCTTTTCCATTAGCTCATCGAGAGTTGGTTGGTTCATATCTACCCTCCAGTAAACACTATTGTTTGAACTGCATAAAAAATAACTCGTGGTACCTGGGACGCAATTTTTCAACTGTTATAACCGCACGGACTTTTTCCAACGCTTTCGAAATATCATCGTTAATAACAATAAAGTCATACTGACGAGCAAGTTCCATTTCACTTATGGCGCAACCCAAACGCTTTTCGATTTCTTCTTTTGAATCTGTGTCTCTTGAAATAAGACGCGACCTTAATTCGGATTTTGACGGTGGAGCAATAAAAATCAGCACTGCGTCAGGAAAATTTTGCCTTACCTGAAGAGCGCCTTGAATATCAATTTCAAGCATTACATCGTCCCCTTGTTCAAGGGACTCTTGTACAAATCGCCGCAAAGTTCCATAATAATTGCCATAAACCTCGGCCCATTCGAGAAGTTGATCATTATTAATTAAATTTTTAAAAACTTCTTTTTTTAAAAAATGATAATGTAACCCGTCCACTTCATCTTTCCTGGGCTGTCTGGTAGTAGCGGAAACAGAAAGACGCAATGAAGGATTTTCCTTTTGAAGAGCTAAGGAAATGGTTCCTTTTCCCGCACCGGAAGGACCGGATAGTACCAGTAATAAACCTTTTTCCTGCACTGCCATTTACCTCATGTCAATCAGATGAATCTTCATTCTGCGGTATCACTTCTTTGGACACCAATCGATGAGCCACAGTTTCCGGTTGAACTGCGGAAAGAATTACATGATCGCTGTCCGCGATAATTACAGCTCTGGTACGGCGCCCGTAGGTAGCGTCAATCAGCATGCCCCGATCCCTGGCTTCCGTTATAATCCTTTTTATTGGCGCAGATTCCGGGCTGACTATGGCGATAATCCGGTTAGCCGAGACGATGTTACCAAAACCGATATTAATCAACTTGATCTCCATTACACTTCCCCCTTAGTATTGTCTTCCCCCAGGTTATATTTATTATTTTACTCTATATTCTGAACTTGTTCTCTTATTTTTTCCAACTCACTCTTTACTTCTATGACCAATCTGTTTATCTCAAGATCGTTTGCCTTTGAGGCGATTGTATTGATTTCCCTGTTCATTTCCTGAATTAAAAAATCAAACTTCCGTCCAACAGCTTCGTCTGCACCCAGACAAGCATAAACCTGACTCAAATGACTATCCAATCGCACAGTTTCTTCAGTAATGTTGGAGCGTTCGGCAAACAATGCCGCTTCTGCTGTAATACGTCCAGCGTCCAACCCACTGTTATTTAGAAAATCATTAAGACGTTTTTCCAACCTTTCCTTGTAATCTTCCACAACATAAGGCGCTCTTTCCCTTATTTTAGCGTTATGGATGGCTATTTGTCCGACTCTTTTCCAAATATCCTTAGCCAGCTGTTCTCCTTCTGTCACCCTCATCTTTATTAAATCTTCAAGAGCATTTTCAACTGCTTCCCTTATAGCTGACCACCATTCTTCCACATTGTCGGCAACTTCTTCCAAAGACATTACACCTGGCAGTACTGTAAGGTGCTTTAGTTTAATTTTGCCCTCCACGCCAAGCTCTTCCTGCAGTTCTTTCATTGCCTTATAATACGCCGCTGCTAGAGCTTTGTCAACTTTTACTAAGGCTGTTGTCTCTTCACTGCACTTCTCTATTCCTAAAAAACAGTCAATTCGCCCGCGAGCTATCTGTGACTGGATTAAACGTTTTATCTGATCTTCCATTGACATAAGCGGGCGCGGCAGCCGTAAAACCACTTCACAAAAGCGATGGTTCACCGCTTTAAGCTCAACGGTAAATTTTTTACCGCATGCGTTTGCCTCTCCACGTCCATATCCAGTCATGCTTTTTAACAATTCCCCACCACCCGGTTTCAAACTATTTCTTCATAATAATTTAGTATTATCTATTCTTTTAAAATTATTTTGTAATCCTTTTTCAACAAGTTTAAGTGACCAGAAAAAGGAATGGGGTGTTATTCGCGCTTGGTAAAAGAAATTCCTTCACAATCAAAAAAATATCTTGGTAAATTATAAAATGTTCTAGTCATCTATAGCAAGTATTTGGCTATAAAAAAAGCGCTTTTATGCGCTTTAAGCATTTCATCCGTAATCCATTTCAGCAGCTTATTTTAATTCACTAATAAGCGAATTAATCCGGTCCAACCCTTCTTTTAAACCATCCATTGAAATTGCATATGATATTCGCAAATAATCATCATTTCCAAAAGCCAATCCAGGTACTACCGCTACTTGGGTTTCATCAAGCAGGATTGCGGCCAAATCGCTCGCATTATTAATTATTTTTCCTTTAAATGACTTACCGAAGCAATTTTTTACATTGGGGAACAAGTAAAAAGCGCCATCGGGCTTGGTACAAGTAATGCCGGGAATAGCCCTTAAACGATCAAGAGCATAATCCCTCCGCCTGGTATACTCAGCCACCATCCTGCTGACTGGCTCCTGCTCACCGGTGAGCGCAACAGTGCTGGCTGCCTGCGCGATAGAGGTAGGGTTCGATGTGGAATGACTCTGCAAGTCGGCCATAGCTGATGCAACAGAGGTTGTCGCGGCGGCATAACCAATTCGCCAACCAGTCATCGCATAAGCTTTTGAAACGCCATTAATTACTACTGTCCGCTCTTTTAGTTCCTGTGAAAGAGATGCAATGCTGACATGCCGGGTGTCATCGTAAATCAATTTCTCATATATTTCATCGGAAATTACTGTAATATCGTGTTTAATGATGACCTCTCCAAGAGCTTCAAGCTCTATTTCAGAGTAAACCGCACCCGTGGGATTACTGGGGGAATTCAATATTAATAATTTAGTGCGTGAATTAATTGCTGCTTCCAATTCTGCCGGTGTTAATTTAAAATCGTTATCTTCCCGCGTTTCTACGAACCTTGCCTCAGCCCCGGCCAGTTTTATTTGTTCCAGATAACTTACCCAGTATGGAGATGGGAGAATCACTTCATCTCCTGACTGAACCAATACCTGGATAGCGTTATAAAGAGAGTGTTTCGCGCCTGCGGACACAACAATCTGGGCTAACTTATAGTCCAGACCCTGATCAATCTTAAATTTTTGGCATATAGCCTCTCTTAATTCATTTGTTCCTGCAACAGGCGTGTATTTTGTCATACCACCCCATACAGCAGCAACAGCTGCTTCTTTTATATGATCAGGCGTATCAAAATCTGGTTCACCTGCTCCGAAACCGATAACGCTAATGCCCCGGCTCTTCATTTCTTTTGCCTTGGCATCTATTGCCAAAGTCGGGGACGGACTGATCATTTGTGCCCTGCTGGATAATCTCATTTTCAAGCTCCTCCTTGCTCAACATCGAACCAGGTAGTCAATACACTTAATTTAAACAAATCTATCTATATGCATAGGTTATCATATATCCTATTCAATTTTAGCCACTATGTTATCCTGTTGCAACACTATCCCGATATGTATACATTATTATTAAAAGTATAACAAATAATTCCATGCCAACCGCTCAACTCACTATCAGTTAAAGGAAATAAATTCAAAAACTTATCTACCTTGAAAACTCATAAATAATTCTAAAATATATGGAATGAATATAATTATAAGTGAATAGTATAATTTTTTCCTATTTTTAACTCTTCTTTCATTTAAGAATATTTCAACTGAGGGATATAGTTCAATCATATATTCAAGATATTTAGTAGTAAGGGGTATTGCCAAAAATAGCCAAATAAATATATATAACAATGCGCCTATCAGGAAGGCTATTATTTCATTTGGTATTGAAATAAAAAAGTTTTGCTCCAGATCCAAAATGCTCATACAGATCCTAAAAAAAGAAAAGACAGAGCCGGCAAGAATTACGCTAAATATTAATTCCAGAGAGAAACTCATTTCATACCAATATTTTCTCTTATTACTACATTTGTTAATGATACTATCAAATAATGTTGCGACTTCATTAACCCAGTTTGGATTAACTCCTCTTATTTCATATCTATTGTCATAAGTATTTATTATTCCACTATGCTCTCTAACAACAAACAAGATTTTCCTTTTTAAGCTTGAACATTCAAATTTAATCCTTATTGCATTAACGGATATCTTTAATTTATCCAATAACTCCAACCAGTTATTGCCACTCGTAGTTAATGTCTTTTCACCTGCTGTTACGGTGAATGACAAATCAACAGATTTCGCAAATATATTATCCAGGTTGTCAGAATTATCTGTAAAGCCTTCAAGCTTTTTTAACTTATTAACTATTTCTTTCTTCCAATCCTGTTCATCCTCAGGCGGTTCATTTTCCACAAAGTATTTTTCATATATCTTTTTCAAATCTTCTATAGCCTTTTTCTTTTCATTCATAAATATTTCCAGCAACGCACTAACGTTTTCTAATCTAAATGTACAGAAAGAAATATTATATTCTACTTTTTCCATATTTCTCCCCTTCTTTTACCAAAAACGCTTGGTTAGTAATTAAATATCGGATAATCCCCCGTAAAAACCTCTTCAGCGGGACCGGTCATATATATATGATTGTTTGCCGCCCATTCAATAAAAAGAACGCCTGCCTTCAGGCGCACGGATAATTGACGCCGGGTATAACCATTTATTGCACTAGCCACCGCCGCGGCACAAGCTCCTGTGCCGCAAGCCATAGTCTCACCGGCTCCTCTTTCCCAAACCCTCATATATACCTCATCCTGGTTATCTACCTGAACAAACTCCACATTGGTTTTACAAGGAAACAGGTGGTGTTTCTCCAGTAAAGGACCGGCTGTCTGAAGAGGTATCTGTTCAACATCCGGCACAAAGATAACACAATGCGGGTTACCCATTGAAACAGCGGTTACATTGTAGATTATGCCGCCTGCTTCCAATGGTTCGTTAACAACTTTTCCGGGCGGTCCTTCCATGGGTATCTCCGACCTTTGCAGCCGGGGTTCACCCATATCAACCCGTATCATACTTACCCGTTCGTTTTCAATGATCAGTTCTGGAATCATAATCCCGGCCAGCGTTTCTACTTTTATTTTATTTTTTCTCACTATGCCATGCTCGAAAAGGTACTTGGCGGCACAGCGAATCACATTCCCGCACATCTCAGCCTCACTGCCGTCTGAATTAAAAATGCGCATTTTTATGTCGGCCACTTCCGAAGTAAGAAGCGGCACCAGACCATCTGCCCCAATTCCAAAATGGCGGTCACAAGCCTTAACTGCGATACCAGGGAAATCATCCGGTATGAATTTTTCTTCAATATAATCAGCCAATATAAAGTCATTACCAAGACCCTGTACCTTTGTAAAACGCAATATTCATACCCCCGAATTTGATATATCTATTATTTTACCCTAATCGCACCCTCAGGTACATCATTTTTTTCTCATATTTACCAACAATATGTCGAAACAACATGCCAATAACGGAAGGTATTACAGAAATAAACAGAACACAAGCCCATTTCAAAACGTTTAAATGTACGACATGAAAATATGACTGCAAGAATGGCGCATAATTCATTGCAACTTGTAATACACAAGATATTAACACTGTCCCCGTCAAATAGGGATTTATAAAAAGACCCTCACGGAGACCGGCGTGCGATTCATTATGACAAGTTAAAACAAAGAATAGCTGGGAAAAAACTAGCGTATTGAAGGCCATGGTACGGGCAAGCGAGGTTTCTCCCATGGAAAGCCCGGTAAAAAATGCCAGAACTATACTCATACTGATAACCGCCCCGTCGGCAACAAATTGCCAGGCCAGTTTCCTGTCAAGAACATTGTCCCCCAAATGGCGGGGTGGCCGTATCATAAGATTGCGATCATTAGGCCCCAGTCCTAAAGTCATCGCAGGTAAAAAATTACTGATAGCGTTTACCCATAAGATCTGAACCGGCAGCAAAGGTATTGGCAGCCCCGCCAATAAAGCGAGAAGCGTAGTAAATACTTCCCCTGTGTTGCAAGAAAGAAGAAAACGTATTGATTTACGCACGTTATTATAGATTCCCCGTCCTTCTTCAATCACTGCTGCAATACTGCCAAAATGATCTTCCTCAAGAAATATGTCGGAAACTTCCTTTGTCTTTTCATTACTGGAATAACCCATGGCAATACCAATATCTGCCTCACTGACAGTCCCGGCATCTTCCAGTCCACTTCCAGTTACGGCAACTACATGTCCTAACTGTTTTAATGCCTTTATTATTCGTAGCTTTTGCTTTGGTGTAACCCTGGCGCACACTGAAACTTGATTGATGTAGGCACGTAACTGTTCATTTGACATACGGTCCAAACCACTGCCGGTAAGGATATTTTCTTCTTTGGCAATAACACCCACTTTACTAGCTTGTGCACGCGCGGTGAAACGTTGGTCTCCCGTTAACAGCATTACTTTTATAGCAGCCCGGTGGCAAGTTTGCACCGCTTTTAACGCCGCGGGTTTAACCGGATCGAGCATCCCGGCTAAACCGAGAAAAATCAACTGTTGTTCAATAATTTCTTCAGAAATATTTCCAGCATCGTCAGGAATCTGCTTATAAGCAAAAGCCAGCACCTGGAGCGCCTCTTTTGTCATTGAGGTGTTATATGCCATGATTTCCCCTTTGTCATGGGCTGACAAGGGCACTATTTTTCCGTTAATATAACCATGAGTGCAACGCTCCAACAGCACTTCCGGCGCGCCCTTCACATAAACTGACATGGCTCCGGAAGGCTCCCGGTACACTACGGCCATTCTTTTGCGTTCGGGATCAAAAGGCAGTTCGGCCACCCTCTGTTCATGCAACTCTAACCTTTCCCGCCAAAATCCTGCCTTAGCGGCCATAACGAGAAGCGCCCCTTCTGTTGAATCCCCCTTTACCGACCATTTCCCGCTTGTCCGGCCTCCCGTCAGACCTCTAAAAAGTCCGGCAATATTAATACTGCCGCGTTTTAAGACTGCATTGTTACAGAGAGCAGCCGCTTTAACCAATAAGTTAAAATGTAACTCATGCTTGTCCCCGGTAAAACCACCCTTGGGATCATAACCTTCCCCTGTTACTTCCAGAGTACGCCCGCCAACCATAATTTTTTTCACAATTTTTTCGTTTTTGGTAAAGGTTCCTATTTTATTTGAACAGATCACCGTGGTACAACCAAGATTGGTGATAGAAGTGAGTTTACGGATAACAGCGCCACGTTTGCTCATTCGCTTTGCGCCGATAGCCAGTGCAACTGTGACGATTGACGGAAGACCTGCTGGGATAGCCGCTACAGCCAGACATAAACCCGCCAGGCATATCGCGCGGAACTCCTCACCTTTAACCATCAATATCGCCAAAATTAATACACAGGTAAATAGACAAAAAGCAGACATAACCTTGTAGAAAAGTTCCAGACAGTGTTTTATCGGTGCCTGATAACGTTCATCCGACATACTAATTCCATTTATGTAACCGATCGCGGTTGCCATGCCGGTGTGAACAACAACACCACACCCCTGCCCCTTGACAATCACTGTATTCATATAGGCTAGATTAAGATTGTCTATTAAGGCCAGTTCTTCGCCGGGTAGGACATCTTTTGTTTTTCTAACCGGCACTGATTCTCCCACAAGGGCTGACTCATCAACTTCTAATTTTTCAGTCAGTAGCAGGCGCAGGTCTGCCGGAACCAGATCCCCTTCCGCCAAAAGAACAATATCCCCCGGTACCAGCTCCGCGGCAGGAACTTTGCGCTCATGCCCACCGCGTATTACCTTTGCTGTAGGCATGGTTATTCGTTTTAATGTATTAATAAAGCGTTTTGCGCGGTATTCTTGAATACTGCCAAGAATTGCCGCTGTTGTTGCAACAACCATCAAAGCTACAGCATCATTATATTCAAGGCAAATAATTGAAATAGCAATCGCCGCTAAAAGCGCCAGCATTCCAATGCTTGCAAGCTGCTTAAAGAAAAGTTGATGTAATGATACTTTTGCATTCCGGACCAATTGATTTGGTCCAAATCTTAATAACCTTTCACTGACCTCCTTTTCAGACAACCCGTTCTTCAGGTCAGTTTTAAAATATTCTAAAATCTCCGTCTCAGTCATGGCATGCCATTGCCCGGGCAAAACAACCACCCCTTGTCCTTTTTCCTGATTATTCCTAAACATATTCATTTCAGTTTAGAAAAATACCGTTTTAACCTCTTATGCCGAATAGCTGTCAAACTAAATATTTTCCAAGACACTGCTTTTGTTATAAAATAAAAAAGATGTTAATGGCAACGAGTTGTATTGAGGGGATATAGCATGCCTTTTGACGGCCTTGTACTAGCGGCAGTGACAAGAGAACTAAAGGAAAAGCTGGTGGGCGGGCGAATCGAAAGAGTTTACCAGCCAAGTAAAGATGAGATAATCCTATTAGTGCACCGGCCAGGATTCAGGGGACGTTTACTTCTTTCGGCCAATGCAAAAAACGCACGGGTTCACATAACTACTTCAGCCGGGGAAAATCCCGCCACCCCTCCTCTTTTTTGCATGGTTTTGCGTAAATACCTGGAGGGTGGGCGCATTATCAGCTTTACACAACCTGAATTGGAACGTGTATTTATAATGAAGATAGAGTCAAGAGACGAGTTCGGCAATCCTTCACCCAAGCACCTGATCTGTGAAACCATGGGCAAGCATAGCAATATCATCCTGGTAGATCCCATCAATAATTTTATCGTTGACGGTATTAAACGTTATTCTCACAGTGTCAGCAGATACAGAGAAGTATTACCTGGACGCCCGTATCTATCTCCGCCGCCCCAGAAAAAATTAAACCCTTTTACGGTTGACGAAGAGCTGTTCCGCCTTACCAGTCTTAAATCGCCGCTGGATACCCCCCTTCCGGCTCTGCTGCAAAAGTGCCTCGGGGGTATGAGTACCGTCACTTGCCGGGAAATTGTTTTTCGGGCCAATTTATCGCCGGACATTATTCTGGATCAGTGTGGCGATTATGAACTCAGGTCGCTGTGGAGAGCATTACAAGAATTTATTCTACCAGCCGGTGAAGGCTGTTTCGAGCCATGCCTTACATGCAGTCCAAAAGGCAAATTTCAGGATTTTGCCGCAATTAATCTGACGCATACCGGGTTAAAGAGAATAAACGGTGAGATGAACTTCCTTTTAGACCTTTTCTTTATGGAATATACAAAAAATGACCGGCTCAAGAAAGAAAAAAACATTCTCTTAAGCTTGCTTAATAAAGAAATAAATAAGTTGGGGAAAAAGTTGGATCTATATGTGAAAGGCCTGGACGAAACCGCTGGGGCAGGCAAACTGAAACTATACGGAGAATTGCTCACCGCTAACATTTACCGGTTGGAAAAAGGGCTCACTGAAGTATCTTTAGAAAACTACTATGGAAATGGGCCTCAGGTTGTAACCATACCCCTGAATCCGCACCGCTTTCCGTCTGAGAATGCTCAGTCATACTTTAAACAATATTTGAAAGCCAAAAATACACACATGGCGTTAAAGACCCAGATTATACGGACTCGTGAAATACTTGATTATGTGGAAGGAATCAAAACAGCCCTGGAGCAAACTGTTGAAATATCCGGTTTAGAAGAAATTAGACAGGAACTAATCGAACAGGGATTTATCAAACAACCTCTGCAAAAATCATCCATAAGAAAAAAAACAAAAGATAAACATAAACATAAACCAGTATTTTTATCTTTCCGTTCTTCAGACGGTTTTCAGTTGTTTGCGGGAAAAAATAATAAACAAAATGATTTATTAACCTTGAAGTTGGCGCAGGAAAATGACTTGTGGCTGCACGCGAAAGACATTCCCGGCGCTCATGTGATTATCAGAACAGAGGGCAAGGAAGTACCTCAAGCAACATTGGCGGAAGCAGCAAGTCTGGCGGCATATTTCAGTAAAGCGCGGGAATCAAAGAGTGTTCCTGTTGACTACACAAAAATAAAACATGTCAGCAAACCTAATAACGCGCGGCCGGGGATGGTTATATATGAGCAACAAAAAACGATAATGGGCGTACCTGATGAGGATCTGGCAACGAGGCTCATTATCGAAGATAAAAGAAAAGATTGATTAGAGATTAATTAAATATTTCTACTGCCTGGTTTTACTACTTCGATCCCTTTCTTGCACAACGGGCATTCTTCCGGCGGGCAGGATAATACCTCCGTAACCAGGAGCGCTTCAGTCGTTACACCCAAGTCCACTTTTCCATTGCTCCGGTCAACCAGCACCCCGGCGCCAACTACCTCGCCACCTGACTTCCGGACAACTTCAATGACTTCAAGCACCGAACCGCCGGTAGTAATCACGTCCTCCACCACCAGCACCTTTTCACCGGGATTAATATAAAAACCTCTCCTTAGTTTCATGACGCCGTTTTCCCGTTCGGCAAACATACTGCGGACTCCGAGTGCCCGGGCCACCTCGTAGGACACAATGATACCGCCCATAGCCGGACCGACAACTGCGGAAATCTTCTCGCCGGCAAACCGCCCGGCCAATTCACGGCAAAGAGATTCAGTATGACCGGGATGTTGCAAAACCATAGCGCACTGAAAATACCTGTCGCTGTGACGGCCTGATGTCAACCGGAAATGACCGTTGAGCATCGCTCCGGTTTCTAGAAATATTGACTGAACTTCATCCATTGTAAGCATGATACACCTCTTCACTTAAGTACTCAGAATTCTGACTCCTGTTTTTTCTATTTTATCTCCTCCAGGATAGCCCTAGCCGCTTGCGCCGGATCGGGAGACGCCGTAACCGGCCTGCCTACCACCAGGTAAGTAGCGCCTTGCCGCATAGCTTCGCCAGGAGTCATTATCCTTTTCTGGTCGTTTGCGATTACGCCCGCCGGACGTACGCCGGGTGTAATAATGACAAAATCATTCCCGCACGCTTTTCTTATAGCGGCGATCTCATGAGGCGAAGCGACCACACCGTCCAAACCGGCTTCCCTAGCCATCCTTGCCCATAAAACTACACGCTCCTGGATTGAACCGTTAATACCCACCTCATTGTTAAATACTTCCTGATCGATGCTTGTAAGCACAGTGACGGCGACAATTAAAGGACAGTCTATTCCGGTTTTAGCAGCTTCATCCCGCGCGGCTTTGACGGCTTCCCTCATCATTGTTTTGCCTCCGGCCGCATGCACATTGAGAATCGAGACCCCGTGCCTGGTGAGCACGCGGGCGGCACCTGCAACAGTGTTCGGGATATCGTGCAGCTTCAGGTCAATAAAAATTGCGACGTTTTTTTCTTTTAGAATGCGAATTACTTCCGGACCTTCATAATTATAAAGCTGCATGCCTACTTTAAAAGCCCCGGCGTAAGGACTTAACTTATCTACCAGAACCGATGCTTCCTCAATTGTATCAACATCAAGAGCGATAATCAGCGGATTTTTAATTAATGACATAGTCCCACCCTCTAATATTAATAATACGATTTGTTTGTTATATTAGATAATACTTTTAATGGTTGGTCAAGCATAATTTGGCTAAGATGTTATTTGCATCTTACATGTTTATCAATTGTATGTTATAATTACCTATAATCTGAAAGGATTCTATTTTCTGACTAAATGCATTATATCACAAATAAAGTAACGCCGTAAGGGGGATTATCCATGGAATCTGATACCGGCCAAAACAATAGGGATAAAAATAACCTAGGTAAAGTTTGGGTTAAAGATGGAAAGATATTCGTAAAGAACCCAGGTGAAAACGGTAACTTCCCTACGATCACTCCATGCAACGGCATAGAACTCTTGATAAACGGAATAAAAATTGAAGAAAAAACTACCGTTAGTGAAAAAGATATTATTGAATTAAAAGCTGTAACAAGTGAAGAAGAAGAGAAGAAAGGAACCTATCAGGTAAAGTTGACCTCCGGCGGATTGTCGGCCGTGCTTGAAATGAAGACAAGTATTATTAACCGTCAATATGCGCAGGACAGTGATCCTGAAAGTAACTTGGTGTTAGAATTATCAAGTAACCTTGAAGATGCCTGTCCCTTTACCTTGGCTGATATAATGCAGGAGTTAGCGAAAAAAAATATTAACTACGGTATAAAACACGACGTTATCCAAGATATACTGGCAAAACCGGAAAGTGGACAGTATGTTATAGCCGAAGGGGATCCTCCCGGAAATACAATTGACGAACAGGTTGAACTAACCGTCAAAAAAAAATCAGACGATGAAAAGGTTAAAGATGATGACAAGAAAGTTAATTTTCGCGATATGGTTGAAATACTGTCGGTTGATCCGGGTACGCTGCTAGCGGTGAAACACCCGGGAGTTCAGGGCACTCCGGGAAAAAAAGTGACAGGTGATATTATTGCCCCCGCCCAACCTATTGTTTGTGAATTGACCGCCGGTAAAGGGGCGGAAGTTTCATCTGACGGTAGTAAAGTAATAGCTAAGATTAGTGGTAGTCCTGTTATGAAGAAGATTGGCAACAAGTATGCAATTGATGTAGACCCGGTGCTGCAAAAAAAAGGCGACGTTGACATTTCATCCGGAAATATTCGTTTTAAAGGCAGCGTTGTAGTACAGGGCACTGTCTGTGAGGGTATGTCAGTACAGGCGTCGGAAAAAGTCGACATTCACGGTATGGTTTTTGAGGCTAATATCACAGCCCAGGGAGGGGTTAATGTCAAACAAAATATAACCGGGAGCAACCTGATAGCCGGGAGCAATAAATCATTTTACAAAGATTTTTTCAGAATGCTTGACCCCATTCAGTCAGATTTGTCTGAAATCGCCAAGCTGGTTCCCGGGCTGGCCAATCATCCACAATTAAAGGATGTAAAAACCGGTCAATTAATCCAAGTTTTAATTGATAAGAAATACTCCCGCGTTCCCAATCTAATTAATGAGTTAATTAAATTTGCCGGTGAGAACTCATTTAGTCTACCCCATGAAATAACAGAACTAATGGTGGATATCGGCAGGTATCTCCGGGGATTAAATCTGTTAAAATTAGAATCGCTAGATTGTTTGCGCAGCATCCTCCTGAAAATGGACGAAGCGCATAAATTAATAGAGAATATGGCCAGGAACAAAGCCGACATCTCTTTTGCGTATGCAGTGAACAGCAAAATCGAAGCCTCCGGTGATGTGAAAGTAAGTGGCCGCGGCTGTATCAATACCACTATCCGCGCCGGGGGTAACGTGAACATAGCTGGAGTGTTCCGCGGCGGTGAAATATTAGCTAACGGAGATGTTATTATTAACGAAGCGGGTTCTGAATTGGGCGCTAAAACGGTAATCAGGACAGGTGAGAAAAGAAAAGTTTTTATTAATAAAGTCAATGAAGGTGTGCGTATTCAAATTGGCGATCGCCAGCTCAACTTCACTTCTATACAGAACAATGTCAAAGCAGAGTTGGATAAGGATGGCGCAATGTCTGTTTCTACAAATAGACGTATAGCTAAATAAATTATCTATTGACACGTTCTTCTATTTTCTATAAACTAATTAAGGATAAGTACCTTGAAATCGGTCCCGTGAGACCGGTAAGGATTCATAGAAATGGTTAACGAGGCCAACTATGCCTGCTTACCGGTGGTGAGCAGGTTTTTTATTTTGGTTAAACTCCCGGCATACGTAATTGTTCACTGAAAAACCACGGAGGTTTCGCATGATTAAAGAGAAAGCGCAAATCCTGGATAAAGAAGGGATTCGTCGCTCTTTAACCCGCATCGCCCATGAAATAATTGAGCGAAATAAAGGCATAGAAAATCTGGCTTTGATTGGTATCCGCCGCAGAGGCGCTCCCCTGGCAGAACGTCTTGCTGAACGGATCAAGGAGATCGAAGGGTGTACAACACCGGTAGGTATTCTGGATATTACTCTTTACCGTGATGACCTGACAACTTTAGCTCATCATCCCTTGGTCAGATCAACAGAGATACCCTTCCCTGTCTCCGGTAAAAAAGTGATCCTGGTGGATGACGTCATCTATACAGGCCGCACAATAAGAGCGGCCCTTGACGCAATAATAGATCTGGGACGACCTAAAGTAATTCAATTAGCTGTTCTTGTTGACAGAGGCCACCGTGAGTTACCTATCAGATCTGATTATATCGGTAAAAATGTACCGACTTCAAGCAAAGAATCAGTATTAGTACGTTTGACAGAAATAGACGGTGAGGACAGAGTGATAATATTCGAACCCCATGGCTAAGTAAAAATTCGGGTCGTCAAAAGAGACACCGGCCGGCAACCGGAATTTGACGACTTAATCCGGCTCCATCCTAACAAAGTACGGTCCTGCGAGGCCGGAAAGGGAACAGGTTCCGGAAATCTTCCCTTTAAGGCCCCAGCCCGGTAATTAACCAGACAGGGGTCTTTATTTTTGAGCTTGGAGGGTAAATAGATGGGACTTAGTGGCAAAGATTTAGTTGGCCTGCAGTTTGTCCCGGCCGAAGAAATAAAACTGATATTGGATACTGCCACGCCAATGAAGGAGATAATTAAAAGGCAAATTAAAAAGGTACCTACCTTGCGGGGTCGTTCAGTAGTAACTGTATTCTATGAAGCCAGCACTCGCACCAGGGTTTCCTTTGAGCTGGCAGCCAAGTACTTAAGTGCAGATACAGTTAATATTGCCGCGGGAACAAGCAGTGTTAGCAAGGGGGAAGGATTAAAGGATACTGCCCGTACTATCGCCGCCATGGGTGCGGATTTGGTAGTGCTTCGGCATCCGATGGCAGGTGCGGCTGAATTATTGGCCCGAACTATTAACGCCCCGGTTATTAATGCCGGAGACGGCGCCCATGAGCACCCTTCCCAGGCTTTATTGGATCTGTTTACCGTGAGAGAGAAAAAAGGCCGTTTGGAAGGGCTGAAGATAGCAATCATCGGAGATATTTTACACAGCCGGGTAGCCCGCTCTGATATCTGGGGTTTTACCAAAATGGGCGCCGAGGTAAGGTTGTCAGGACCGGCCACACTTCTCCCCCAGGGAATTGAAAAAACTGGTGCAATGATTTACGCCAGTATTGAGGAAGCCATCGCAGATGCTGACGTAATCAACATTCTCCGGATTCAAACGGAAAGGCAGCAACAGGGATTATTCCCCGGGCTGCGCGAATACAGCCAGCTTTTTGGGATAAATACTGAACGTCTTAAACTAGCCGCGCCGGACGCGTTGGTAATGCACCCGGGTCCGATGAACCGGGGTGTGGAAATTGCCCCGGAGGTGGCGGATGGAGTTCAGTCTGTAATAAATGAACAAGTAACTAACGGAGTAGCGGTGCGCATGGCATTGCTTTACCTGCTGACCGGAGGTGGTAACCAGCATGAGATTGCTCATTAAAGGCGGAACAGTGATCGACCCGGGCACCGGAAAAGTTGTCGAGAAGGATATTCTGCTCGCTGACGGCAAAATTGCTAAAATAGGGGTAAATTTAAACGCCGGTAGCGCTGAAGTGTTAGATGTCAGCGGTAAGCTGGTGGCGCCGGGTTTAATCGATATGCATGTGCACTTGCGCGAGCCTGGATTTGAAGCCAAAGAAACCATTTTCAGCGGCACCCGCGCCGCGGCGCGTGGCGGCTTTACTACTGTGGCCTGCATGCCCAACACCAACCCCGTGGCCGACAACGCCGCTATAATTTCACATATAAAAAACACCGCCTTTGTAAAGGGAACCTCAAATGTTTATCCTATAGGAGCTATCTCCAGGGGAAGCAAAGGTGAGGAACTGGCTGAAATGGGTGATATGAAGGAAGCCGGAGCGGTGGCTTTTTCCGATGACGGGATGCCCGTGATGAACGCCGGCTTAATGCGCAGGGCCATGCAGTATGCCCGGATGCTCGGCCTGACTATAATATCCCACAGTGAAGATAAGAATCTTTCCGCCGGCGGAGCAATGCACGAGGGATACATGTCCACCGTACTTGGTTTGAAGGGAATACCGTCTTCCGCGGAAGAAGTGATGGTGGCCAGAGATATTCTTCTGGCCGAAGAAACCGGTTGCCGCTTGCACATCGCTCACGTCAGCACTGCCGGTTCCGTCCAACTGGTACGCGAAGCTAAAGCCAGAGGCGTCAAAGTTACCGCCGAAGTCACGCCTCACCACTTCAGCCTGAATGACGGGGCAGTAGCTGGTTACGATACGTCCACTAAGGTTAACCCGCCATTGCGCACTGCCGCCGATGTGGCCGCGGTAAAGGATGGATTGGCCGACGGCACTATTGACGTTATTGCTACCGACCATGCCCCGCACACCATTGAGGAAAAAGATGTAGAATATGAACTCGCCCCATTTGGTCTTGTAGGCCTGGAAACAGCGGTTGGCCTGGTCTGGACCGAACTGGTCGCCAACGGTGTGCTTACTCCATTGCAGGCCATTTCAAAGCTGACCATAAATCCGGCCTCGGTGTTGGGGATCTCCAAGGGTACACTAAAGACCTGCGCTGACGCTGACATAACAATTATTGACCCGGCGACTTCATGGACAGTTGACCCGGAGCAGTTTGCCAGTAAAGGCCGGAACACTCCTTTCACCGGGCGGCAATTAAAGGGCATGCCATATATGACGATAGTTGGAGGACGCGTAGTAATGCGTGAAGGTATTTTATTATGATTATAAATAATCTTTCTTTTAAATAGATTTCCCAAATATTGCGGAGGTGTTATTATGCGAGCAGTACTAGCCCTGGAAGACGGCACCGTTTTTACCGGCGAAGCTTTTGGCGCAACAGGTGAAAGATGGGGTGAAGTGGTTTTCAATACCGGGATGACCGGTTACCAGGAGGTTCTCACCGACCCTTCATACTGTGGCCAAATCGTTGTGATGACCTACCCATTAATCGGTAACTACGGCATCATGAAAGAGGACTTCGAGTCAAAAAAGTCGTACGTCCGCGGCTTCGTTGCGCGGGAGGAGTGCAATCGGCCCAGCAATTGGAGACTTTCCGAAATCATTGACACTTTTTTAAAGAGAGAAAACGTGATCGGCCTGGCCGGCATTGATACCCGTGCCCTAACCAGACGACTCCGCAGTTTCGGAACCATGCGCGGCATCATCAGCACCAGCGCCGCCGATATACAGTCGCTTGTGGAACAGGCGCGCAATTGTCCACACCTTACCGGGCAAGATCTGGTCCCTACTGTGGCCACCACTGAAGTTTACACATTGCCTGGTGACGGTCACCGTGTTGTCTTGATGGATTTCGGCGCTAAACTAAATATTATTCGCTGTCTTCAGGAACGCAATTGTGAAGTGGTAGTTGTGCCCCCGAACACGACAGCCAATGACATTCTTGCCTTGCACCCGGCTGGGGTTATGCTCTCTAACGGTCCTGGCGACCCTACCGACGTGCCTTATGCGATTGAAACGGTTCGTTCATTAATCGGCAAACTTCCCGTTTTTGGTATTTGTCTTGGCCACCAGATTCTTGGTCTGGCCTTGGGCGCCAAGACCTATAAAATGAAGTTCGGCCACCGGGGAGCCAATCACCCGGTAAAGGATCTGGAAACCGGACGGGTTTATATTTCCTCGCATAATCATGGATTCTCAGTTGATGAGGAATCAATGAAAGGGCTGGACATTGTCGTCTCCCACCGCAACTTGAACGACGGCACGGTGGAAGGTCTGAAGCACAAATACCTGCCGGTCTTTTCCGTGCAATACCACCCCGAAGCCTCACCCGGTCCGAGAGACTCCGAATACATTTTCGAACAGTTCATGGCTATGATGGATAAGGGGGGGAGGTAGCATGCCGCTAAAAAAAGGTATCAATAAAGTAATGGTTATCGGCTCCGGCCCCATTATTATCGGCCAAGCAGCCGAATTTGACTACGCCGGCACCCAAGCCTGCCGTTCCTTGCGGGATGAAGGCCTGGAAGTGGTTTTGGTAAACTCCAATCCAGCCACGATTATGACAGACGCCAACATGGCCGACCGGGTGTATATCGAGCCCTTGACACCGGAATTTGTCGCCAGAGTAATCCGGCAGGAAAAACCGGACGGCCTGCTCCCCACCCTGGGCGGGCAGGTAGGTCTGAACCTGGCCTTGCAACTTGCGGAATCCGGTATTCTGGCCAGGGAAGGAGTACAGCTTCTGGGTACCTCTTTAGAGGCGATTAAGCGCGCCGAAGACCGGGAATTATTTAAGGAAATGATGCAGACAATCGGGGAGCCTATTCCCGAAAGCATAATTGTTTCAACACTGGAAGAAGCCGAGAACTTTGCCCGCGAAATCGGGCTGCCCTTAATCGTGCGCCCGGCCTACACCCTCGGCGGCACCGGCGGGGGCATCGCTTACACAATGGATGAGTTGCGCAACATCACAACCAGAGGTTTAAAATACAGCATCATTGACCAGGTGTTGATCGAGCGCTGCGTGGTGGGCTGGAAGGAATTGGAGTACGAGGTAATGCGGGACAGCGCCAATAACTGCATTACCATCTGCAATATGGAAAACATAGATCCGATGGGAATCCACACCGGGGACAGCATCGTGGTGGCTCCTTCGCAAACCTTGAGCGATAAAGAATATCAGCTATTAAGAACAGCGTCCCTGAAGATTATTCGCGCTCTTGGTATAGAAGGTGGTTGTAATGTGCAATTTGCCCTGGACCCCGCCAGTTTTCAATATTACGTGATCGAAGTCAACCCCAGGGTTTCCCGTTCTTCCGCCCTGGCCTCCAAGGCCACCGGTTACCCGATAGCCAAAGTGGCGGCTAAAATTGCCATGGGCTTGACCCTGGACGAGATTAAAAACGCGGTTACCGGTAAGACCTATGCTTGTTTTGAACCGGCATTGGACTATGTGGTTATTAAATACCCCCGCTGGCCGTTTGACAAGTTCGCCCTGGCCGACCGTGAATTGGGCACTCAGATGAAAGCCACCGGAGAGGTAATGGCGATCAACCGCACCTTCGAAGGCGCGCTGTTAAAGGCTGTCCGCTCTTTGGAAATCGGGTTGGACTATTTGAAACTGCCTGGAGCGGAATTATTAAGTTCGGAGGAGCTTGAAGCCAAACTGGCCTGCGCGGAAGATGAACGTCTTTTTCTTGTCGCCGAAGCTTTGCGCCGGGGCTTGACCATTGAGCGGGTACATGATATTACCAAAATAGACCGCTTTTTTCTTGATAAAATCCAGGGTATCCTGCAGCTTGAAAATGAAATTTGTCGCACCGCTGAAGAGGGCATATCCCCTGCCCTGCTAGAACAAGCCAAGAAATTTGGCTTCTCCGACGCCCACCTGGCCAAACTGACCGGGCTGGATCAATGTGAGATAAGGGCTAGACGCAAAGAAAACGGAATTTTGCCCACTTTTAAAATGGTAGATACCTGCGCCGCCGAGTTTGAAGCTGAAACGCCCTACTATTATTCTTCATACGATCAGGAAGACGAGTCCCAGGCCACATCCCAGCGCAAGGTTATGGTGCTGGGCTCCGGCCCGATCCGGATCGGACAGGGTATTGAGTTTGACTACTGCTCTGTGCACTCTGTCTGGGCGCTCCGTGAGCAAGGATTTGAAGCAATTATTGTTAATAATAACCCCGAAACAGTAAGCACTGATTTCGACACCGCCGACAGGCTCTACTTCGAGCCTCTGGTCACTGAGAATATCTTAAACATCTTGGACAGGGAAAAACCCGAGGGAGTAATTGTGCAGTTCGGTGGCCAAACGGCCATAAATCTGGCCAAGCCTCTTGAAAACGCCGGCATCAGGATATTGGGAACTACCGTGGAAGATATTGACCGGGCTGAAGACCGCGAACGGTTTGACAGCCTGCTTATTGAGTTGGGTATACCTAAACCGCCAGGCCGTACTGCTTTTTCGGTGGATGAAGCGGTCATAATCGCTTCCGAGATTGGGTTCCCGGTGCTGGTGCGTCCCTCTTATGTCCTTGGCGGCCGGGCCATGGAGATTGTCTATAATAATGACGATTTATTGAATTACATGGCCACTGCGGTAAAAATAACACCTGAACACCCTGTGCTGGTGGATAAGTACCTCTTCGGCAAGGAGCTTGAGGTTGACGCCATTTCTGACGGAGTGGACATTATGATTCCGGGAATCATGGAGCATATTGAGCGGGCGGGTGTTCATTCCGGTGACAGCACCGCGGTTTATCCACCACAAACACTAAGTCCAAAGATAAAAGAACAAGTTGTCGATTATACCATCAGACTGGCCCGGGCTTTAAACGTTAAAGGTCTTATAAATATTCAGTACGTGCTGCATGACGATGGAATTTATGTACTTGAGGTCAACCCCCGGTCCAGCCGTACCGTGCCATATCTGAGCAAGATTACCGGCATCCCGATGGTTAACCTGGCTACAAAAATTATTATGGGCAGTACTTTAAAGGAAATGGGCTACCACTCCGGGCTCTATCCTGAAGGTGACGTTATCGGTGTAAAAGCTCCTGTTTTCTCCTTTGCAAAGCTGCTCCAGGTGGATATTTCATTAGGTCCGGAAATGAAATCAACCGGAGAGGTCATGGGCGTTGACCGCGACTTTAAAGTAGCTCTATTTAAGGCAATGGTCGCAGCCGGGAGTATGTTTCCTAAAGAGGGAACCGTCCTGGTCACTATAGCCGACCGGGATAAAGAAGAAGCCCTGCCGGTCATCCGGAGCCTGGAAGACTTGGGCTACCGTATCCTTGCCACTTCCGGAACCGCGGAGCTAATCAGAAAAGCCGGTTTGCCGGTGGAACAAGTGAAGAAAGTTCACGAAGGCTCCCCGCATATTGTTGACTTGATCCGGGCAAATAAAATAAACCTGGTGATCAACACCTTGACCAAAGGTAAAGCGCCGGAGCGGGACGGCTTCCAAATCCGCCGGGCGGCAGTTGAATACGGTGTTCCCTGCCTGACATCGCTGGATACCACCCGCGCTATTATAGATGTTCTCGCTGAAGAAAAGGAAAAGGAGCATAACAGACTGGTCCCGCTTCAAGAATACATTAAATAAATAATAATATGCGATATGGGAGGGAAAAAATTGTCGCCGGTTGCTGACGCGAAAGTTATAAAGCAAGATAAGATTGCGCCGGGTCATTTCAGGTTATACTTGTTTGCGCCGGAAATTGCTGAAGCGGCGAAACCGGGGCAATTCGTGCATGTACGCTGTGGCCATACTTCGGACCCGTTATTGCGCAGACCGGTCAGCATCCATGCTGTGGATCGTGAAAAGGGCAAGGTTATTCTTTTTTATCGAGTTGCCGGAAAAGGAACCTCCCTTCTTTCGAAAAATAATAGAGGTGACACCATCAGCCTATTGGGGCCGCTCGGTCATGGTTTTTCGATACCTTCAAGGCATGCGCGTATTTTCGTTGTGGCCGGCGGCATCGGCATTGCACCGCTCTATTTTTTCCTGCAAGAGATAGCTGATTCGGGAACCAGCGCCGATGTTTTTCTGGGAGCGGCCACAGAAAAACAATTATTCTTTATGAATGAAATTAAGGAATCTGGCCACCGGGTTTTCCCTTCCACCGACGACGGTTCGACCGGTTACCATGGAACTGTCACCGGTTTATTTGAGGAATATTTACGGAAGAGCGATAATCAAAGCGGACCGATCCGGCGCGGTGATGATGCAAAGGTTTACGGTTGCGGCCCTTACGGAATGCTTAAACGTTTGACAGATATTATTACAACAGCCGGCATTACCGGTGAAGTATCCCTTGAAGAACGAATGGGCTGCGGTGTGGGAGCCTGCCTCTCCTGCGCCTGCAAAACCCGGAGTGGGGAAAATGGTGTGCAATACCGGCGGGCCTGTGTGGAAGGCCCGGTTTTTCCGGCCAAAGAGGTGGTATGGGAATGAGCCGAATCAAGCCGAACCTGTCCGTGAATGTCGGCGGTATTTTGATGAAAAATCCGGTCACCACCGCGTCGGGAACTTTCGGCTTTGGGCCGGAATACGCGCCTTACCTTTACTTAAACCGCTTGGGCGCCATTGTGGTAAAAGGGATTACCCTGCTGCCGAGAACCGGCAACCCCACCCCCAGGCTTGCTGAAACACCAGCCGGCATCTTGAATTCCATCGGCCTGCAAAACCCCGGCGTGGAGCGTTTTATTTCTGAAGCGCTACCCTTCCTGGCGAATTATGACCTGCCGGTTATTGTTAACATAGCCGGTGACACTGTGGATGACTATGCCCTGCTGGCTGGTAAGCTCAGCCGCGCCCCCGGTGTAGCCGGCCTGGAAGTCAACATCTCCTGCCCCAACGTTAAAAAAGGCGGGATGCAGTTCGGCAGCGACCCGGCCATGGCGGCGGAAGTCACCCGCGCGGTGAAAGCAAGCACAGGCTTGCCGGTGATTGTAAAACTATCACCTAATGTAACCAGCATCGTGGCAGTGGCCGAAAAAGTGGCGGAAGCGGGAGCGGACGCGCTTTCCATGATTAATACCGTTTTAGGGATGGCCATCGACATAAAAAAGAAACGTCCGGTGTTGGGAAATGTGCTCGGAGGACTCTCCGGCCCGGCGGTTAAACCGGTGGCGGTACGGGTGGTCTGGCAGGTATACCAGGCGGTAAAACTGCCTATTATCGGCATGGGCGGTATTACCACAGCTGAAGACGCAATCGAGTTTTTCTTGGCCGGGGCCACTGCCGTAGCAGTGGGTACCGCCAACTTTATCAACCCCCGGGCAACCATGGATGTGCTCAAGGGGATAGAGAACTACCTTCATGAAAACGGAATCAACGAAATCAGCGAACTTACCGGCCTGGCCCAAAAAACATGAATAAAGACCTGCGGGACAACAGCTATCGGCTTACATATATAAAACAACACACCACCGGCTAAAGCAGGTGGTTTTATATTTAAACATATAGTTTTACTTAATGCATTATTGTGATAAAATAATAATATCAGTAGAACTTGTTAAGGTGGTGCAGGAGTGGAAATTAATAAAATAAGTTCTAAAGGGCAAATAGTTATTCCAATCACTCTCAGGGAAAAATACGGGCTAAAACCTAACTCGCTTGCCAGGATAACTGAGATAGATGGACACATAGCGATCATTCCTATTCCGAAAGACCCAATAGGTTCAGCCAGAGGAATGCTTCACGGCGGTGAAACAGCAGCCCAGCACATGAAAGAAATCCGGGCCGAAGAACTAGAAATTGAACGTAAAAAGAGAGGCCGGGACTGAAAGTGGAACAATTCGTATTAGATAGTTACGCTGTCCTGTCTTACCTAAACGATGAACCAGCAGCCCAAGATGTCGAAGATATTTTACGATCAGTCCGGGATATGCAAATTGCAGTTTATATGAGTTGGATTAATCTAGGTGAGGTTTATTACAGGCTACAGCGCGTATACAACCGTCAAATAGCCAGACAAGCTGTAGAAATTATCAAAGCCTGGCCTATTAAACTGATGCAAGCTGAGGAGCAAGTTACTATGATGGCCGGGGACATTAAAGCCAGATACCGGTTATCATACGCAGATGCTTTTGCGGCGGCAACAACAGTAAACACCCGTGGAATACTTTTAACCGGTGACCCTGAATTTAAGCCATTGGAAAACCATATCATTAAAATCAAGTGGTTAAAACCTAATCACTAGCATGGGAATGGTAGTATAATTATCCATTGCTACAAACAAGTGTTTTGGATATAATAGTAATACGAACACTTGTTTGCGGGGTGATGGTTTTGAACTGCCCTATTCTCCTAATTGACGCAAACTCTTTTTTCGCCTCCTGCCATATCGCTTTAAATCCTGAACTGGCAGATATTCCTGTGGTCGTCGGCGGGGATGAAAAGAAGCGCCACGGGATCTGTCTGGCAGCGAACTATATAGCAAAACGTGAATACGGCATAAAAACCGGCATGGCGGTACGGGAGGCCCGCGAGAAACTGGGGAACGAAGGTGTGATTGTTTCCCCGCAGCACAGCCTGTACGTTGACTTTTCGGCGCGGATTCTCAGGATCAAACGCCGGTATTCCCCCCTGGTGGAGCCATTCAGCATCGACGAAAGCTGGGTTGATTTGACCGGCACGGAACGTCTCCATAAAACAGATTCTTCAGAAGAAATAGCTTCCCGTCTCCAAAAAAATATTTTGGAAGAAACAGGCATACCCACCTCCGTCGGGATCGGTCCAAACAAGATAATAAGTAAAATGGCGGCGGAAATTAAAAAACCGCTGGGCATTACCAAAGTGAATTTTCAGGACGTTCCCCGGGTGTTCTGGCCCCTGCCGGTAAAAGAGCTCTTTGGTGTAGGGCACCGGATGGAAAAAAACCTATGGCTCCTTAATATACATTCAATTGGAGATCTGGCAAACTATCCGGCCGGTACTTTAAAAAAACGGTTCGGGCTAATCGGGTTAATCTTGAAAAACTCTGCCAACGGCGTGGACTATTCCCCGGTCAACCCGGCAAACCTGGAGGTGGTTAAATCAGCCGGCCACCAAATTACTCTTCCCAAAGATCTGGCCGGGCACGAAAACATCCAGGTGATTATTCACGAACTCTCGGAAATAGTGGGCAGGCGGGTGCGTATCGGGGGTTATACCGGCAAAACCGTCGGACTTACTCTTAAGGACACCGAATTCCAATGCCTGCACCGGACTCAGTCCATGCCTTATTTTTCTGACTTGTCGGAGGATATTTACGGCACTGCCGTTGTGCTTCTGCAACGGCACTGGCCGTACTGGAAGCCGGTAAGAATGGTTGGTCTCACTCTTTCCCACCTGATCAAAAATTCAGAAGAGCAGTTGGATCTGTTCGGCGTCACCGAAAAAAGGAGAAAGATTACGCGCGCTCTGGATAAAATCAAAGACCGCCATGGTGAAACAGCGATCTTTAAAGCGACATCCCTGACCGGCGTCAGCGTAATGTTCCAGAACAGATGGGGGTGCTGACAATGTCCAACACAACGGATTACTACAGGAGAAATTACCTGTATTCAAGTCACCGGCTCTTTATCCCGGAATCCAAACAAAAAGCGGTGAACACCTGCGGGGACTGCCGGTTCTACATCACAATCATCGGCAGGGAGGAGAGAAAAATGGGCTGCGCCGCCCTTATTCCCAAGTATTTTGCTATGGAGAAAAAAATCCCGGCTGAAATTGATATCAGTGATTTTTTAAAGGAAATAGGCAAGGTCGGACTGCAGAATGCCGTAACCTGCTGTGGTGAATACCTTAACGCATGCGGCCTTTTTCAACCTAAAATATAATACCTGCCGTTAAACTGTAGCTGCGGTAACTGCCATTGCCGCCCGGAAAGCGCTCCGCGCCGCTTCCGCCGTTTTTTCCAATTCCTTGTCGCTGTGCGCCAGGGAGATAAACGCTGCCTCAAACTGGGAAGGGGCCAGGTAAATTCCCTGCTCCAGCATGGATTTAAAGAAAGCGGTATAACGTTGAGTATTTGATAAACATGCGTTCACGTAATTTTTAACTTTTGCCCCCGTAAAAAAAACACATAACATCGAACTGACCCGGTTGAAACTGACTTCCACCCCGGTTTCTCCGGCTGCGTCAGTCAGCCGGCCGGCCAGTTTTGCCGACTTTTCTTCAAGACTTTCATAAACACCCGGTTGGTTTAACATTTTTAGAGTAGCGATGCCCGCCGTCACCGCCAGGGGGTTTCCCGACAATGTTCCGGCTTGGTATACCGGCCCCGCAGGTGACACCTGCTCCATAATTTTGACGCTGCCGCCGTAAGCGCCCACTGGAAGGCCGCCTCCAATCACTTTACCGAGACAGGTTAAGTCCGGGGTCACCCCGTAAAGCTGCTGCGCCCCGCCGTAAGCCACACGAAAACCGGTCATCACTTCGTCAAAAATCAACAGGCTGCCGTATTCCCGGGTCAATCGGCGCAGCCCCTCCAGAAAACCCGCGGCGGGCGGAACGACACCCATATTCCCCGCGACCGGTTCCACTATCACCGCCGCGATATCTTCACCTTGTTTTCTAAATAACTCATCCAGATAAGTCAAGTCGTTGTATTCCGCGTTTATAGTATCGGCAGCCGTACCGGCCGTTACTCCCGGACTGGTCGGCACGCCCAGCGTCAGCGCCCCGGAGCCGGCTTTAATCAACAAATAATCGGCGTGCCCGTGGTAACACCCCTCAAACTTGACGATTTTATTCCTGTTCGTATAACCCCTGGCAAGCCGGAGCGCGCTCATGACGGCTTCGGTGCCGGAATTAACCAGCCGCACCATTTCCACGGACGGCACGGCGTCAACAATCATGCCGGCCAGGACATTCTCGAATTCAGTCGGCGCCCCAAAACTGGTCCCGGTCTCGTCCAAGCAGCGCTTCAGCGCCTCAACCACCCGCGGGTGACGGTGCCCCAGGATCAGTGGCCCCCATGAGCACACGTAGTCGACGTATTCGTTCCCGTCAGCGTCATAAACAAACGGTCCCTCACCCCGTTCAATAAAAAGCGGGGTTGAATCCACCGACTTGAAGGCGCGCACCGGACTGTTGACACCGCCGGGGATAACTTTTTTCGCTTTCTCAAAAAGCTCAACCGACCTGGTGTAATTCCTGGTCACCTGATTCTGACCTCTTTTCTATTCAAAATAACGCATGCTGCTTTTTTTAAGCTCAGCGGTGCTGTACAGCAGGGAATAGTTAGTTATCCCGGTGGCCCGGGACAGCCTTTTTGCGATTTCATCACAGTATTCCCGGCTTTGCCCATGGACAACCGTAAAAAGGTTATAAGGCCAACCAGGACGCCGCGGACGCCGGTAGCAGTGCGTAACTTCTTCAAACCCGGCCATTATCCGTCCCGTTTCAGACACCTTCTCTTCCGGCACATCCCATACCACCATGGCGTTCGCCACGAAACCGAGATCAAAATGCCGCACTGTCGCTCCAAAACGTCTGATTATCCCGTCGTTAATAAAACTTTTTACTTTATCGATAAGCTCATCCTCGGTCATCTCCAATTTTTCCGCCATTGCCTGAAAGGGACGGCTAACCAGAGGCAGGCCGTTTTGAAGAACTCTGATTATCTTTATGTCTAGTTCGGTTAGGATTTTATCCACCTCGTTTAACTAAAGACTAAAATTAACTCTAACTTTGAATACTTCTTCCGCGGGCAGATCCATTATTTCTCCGATACCTGTTCTCTCACGGATTAGACCTAATATTTCACTTAACTCATCTTTGCTTCCAGCCAGCACGGTAAACCACATATTAATCTGGTGTTCCCTTAGATAGTTATGGGTCACACCGGAAAAGGAATTTATTACGGCGGCCACTTCATCCACTCTATCCGGTTCAACCTGCATGGCGCATAAAGTGCCGCTATAGCCAAGTTTTCTTGATTCAAACATAGCGCCCAGGCGGCGGATTACCCCTTCGTCCCGCATTCGCTTCAGCCTGGCCAGGACTTCATTCTCGCTCACACCGATAATTTCCCCAAGCTTGCGGTACGGCTCCGGTATTAAAGGAAAATTATCTTGGACTAGATCTAATAATTTCCGGTCGATTTTATCCAAATGCATGAAACAACGCCCCTTCAGAATATAACCTTTAGTGTTCGGCCCGGTAAAGACACCACGGTTCTTCAGCCAGGTAATCGCCGTGGTAGAAATAAGCGCGGGCCCGGCAGCCGCCACAGATCTGTTTGTACTCACAGGAGCCGCAGCTTCCTTTGTACTCCCCGTTTCTCAATGAATGAAAAATTTTTGAGTCGCGCCAGATTTCGCCGAAAGTCTTCTCTCGGACATTACCGGCCGGGATATTCAGGTAGGCGCACGGCTGGACGATACCTCCAGGGCTGACTATGCAGTAAGATATCCCGGCCAGGCAGCCTTTGCTGAAGCGTGTCTTCACCCCCAATTGGGCGGCAATCCGCATAAACTGAGGAGCGCAAGTCGGCTTCAACTCAATCTTAACCTCAGTTTGCTTGCGCATTATGCGGCGCAACAATGCTTCGTACTGGGCGGCCTGCAATGATTCAGCCTCAATGTTGACAGCGCGGCCGGATGGAACCAGGAAAAAAATATGATGCCCGACAGCGCCGATATCTACCGCGAAGTCGGTTAATTTCTCTACTTCCGGCAGATTCCATTCCATCACGGTAGTATGGACCTGAAAAGGAAGATCAACTGACCGGCAGGCGCGCATCCCTTCCACCGCCCCCTGCCATGCCCCCGGTGCAGCCCTGAAATCGTCATGACTGGCCGGGTCGACGCTGTCCAGGCTGATTCCCATTGCCGCGGCGCCGGATTCCTTGAGCCGCCGGGCCACTTCCCCGCTGATCAAAGTGCCGTTGGTGCCGAAAACAGGTCTCAGTCCTTTTTCCTTCGCCCGCTCTAGCAGCGTATATATATCGTCGCGCATCAGCGGCTCCCCGCCGCTGAAGATCATGATCTTAAAACCGGCTTCAGCTATCTGGTCTACCAGCGCCAGGCCTTCTTTTGTACTCAGTTCCTCATTTGACCTTTCCCCGGCGTCGCGGTAGCAGTGCCGGCAGTACATGTTGCATGCATTGGTGGTGTTCCAGGATACTATCACGGCTATTCCCCTTCCCGCAGCCATTTTGCCGCGTCCTTGGCGTGGTAGGTGAGAATAATGTCCGCCCCCGCCCGTTTAATGCCGGTGAGTAACTCCATGACAATCTTTCGCTCATCGATCCAGCCCTTTTGCGCCGCCGCCTTAACCATACTGTATTCACCGCTGACATTGTACGCCGCCACCGGAAAACCGGTTTCGTCTTTGACCCGCCGGATCACATCCAAATAGGCCAGGGCTGGCTTGACCATGACGATGTCAGCTCCCTCTTCTATATCCAGCCGCGCCTCCCGCAGGGCTTCACCGGCGTTGGCCGGGTCCATCTGATAGGTCTTGCGGTCGCCAAATTGCGGGGCCGAACCCGCCGCTTCGCGAAAAGGTCCGTAAAAAGCCGATGCATACTTGGCGGAGTAAGCCATAATTAAAACATTTTCATATCCTTGGGCATCCAGCGCCGCGCGAATCTTTCCCACACGTCCGTCCATCATATCGGAAGGAGCAACCATGTCCGCCCCCGCCGCGGCATGAGACAGAGCTGTCTTGACCAGCAACTCAAGAGTCGGGTCGTTTAACACACTGCCGTTCTCAACCACTCCGCAATGACCATGACTGGTGTATTCACAAAGACATATATCAGTTACAACCAATAAACCGGGGAATGCTTTTTTAATTGCCCGCACCGCTTCATGGACAATCCCGTCGCGGGCATATGCCTCCGAGCCAAGGTCATCTTTAACTGCGGGGATGCCGAAAAGAAGAACACCGGGTATTTTGAGCCCGGCTACTTCCGTCAGTTCCTCCAGTAGCCTGTCTATCGAGTAGTTATATATGCCGGGCATAGCCTCGACAGGCCGGGCAACGCCCTCCCCGTGAGTAACGAAAACGGGGTATAAGAAATCGTCCACGGATAAAGCCGTCTCACGTACCATCCGGCGAATAATTTCATTTGACCGCAAACGCCTTGGACGCTGTACGGGGAAAGACATAGTATAGGACCCCCATAATTCAAGTATTCAGAATTCAGAAGTCAGTAGTCAGAATTAAAAATTCAGACTTAAAGAAGCTTCGCTTCACCATTGGGTGGCTGAAAATGGTAATGATTTATCTTCAGGGCAGAATATTTCAACACAAACCATGCTCTTATTCTGACTCCTATCTATTATTGCAGTCCAATCTCTTCATCAGTCAGGTAACAGGCCGGATCAGCTTCCCAGAAGTCACCGGTTACCGCTTCGGCGCGGGCCCGGAAATTGCCGTTGCAGAGATCCAGCCACTTGCATTGAGCGCAGCGACCTTTCAGGAGCGGCTTCCGGTTTTTCAGTCCGGCTAAAACAGGCTGTGAGTAATCGGTCCATATTTCTCCGAACTTCCTGTCCCGCACATTGCCAAAAGTTAAGTTTTGGGTAAATTGGTCTGGGTGTACGTTTCCGTTCCAATCTACCGCTCCGATCGCCATCCCGGTGCGGTTGCCGCCGTTCATCCGGAGCAGCGTTAAAACCTGTTCCGCTCTTGCCGGGTCAGTCTTTTTGAGTTTAAGATATATGTAAATACCGTCGGCGTGATTATCCACTGTCAGAATTTCTTTCCTCAGACCGCGCCGGTGGAAGTCTGCCGTACGTTCAATAATCAAGTTTACGGCCGCGCGCGTTTCATCCTTGGATATATCCTCCCCAACCATTTTGCTTCCCCTGCCGGTATAAACCAAGTGGTAGAAGCAAACCCGTGGTATATTTTCCTTTTCAATCAAGTCAAAAATATCATTTATTTCATGATAATTATGCTTGTTAATGGTAAAGCGCAAACCTACCCGCTGTCCCACGGCAATGCAGTTCCTGATGCCGTTGAGGGCAGCGTTAAAAGCACCCCCGCAGCCCCGGAAGCGGTCATTTATTGCACCGGTGCCGTCAAGGCTGACGCCAATATAACTGATACCCAATTTATTAAAAATTTTAGCTTTTTCCTCATTGAGCAAGGTGCCGTTGGAGGATAAAGTCACCCGGATGCCCTTACTTACCGCGAAAGTAATCAGTTCCGGCAGATCATTTCTTAAAAGCGGTTCGCCTCCTGAAATCAAGAGAACAGGCACATTAAACTCCGCCAGGTGATCGATAAAACGCAACGCTTCCCCAGTGGTCAGTTCACCTTCATATTTTTTTGCGTCTGAAGTGGAATAACAATGAATACATTTTAAATTACAGGTCCGGGTACAGTTCCATACCACTACCGGCCCATGCCCCGCGTTTACGCCGTGTGCTTGGTTTCCCGCTCCGCTGCTATAACGCAGTGAGTCACCGAAATATTCATCACCACACAATAGCTTAGTAACGCCGATCATTTATTCCACACCCTCGCAATATTTAAGTATTCAGGAGTCCGGAGTCAGTACTCAGAATATTTAAAGATAAAAAACCATGCTCTTATTCTGACTCCTGAATTCTGAATTCTGACTCCTGAATTCTGACTCCTGTGATTTAACGATGGTTTCAACCAATCCTTCGATTGTATATTCCTCCGCCACCATGTCAACCTGAAGGCCCAATGCGCGGGCAGCGCCTGCAGTAACCGGTCCGATACAGGCGACAGCGAATTTCCCCCGCGTAGCACTAAGCAACGGGCTGCCGGCCATCTCAACAAAGTATCGTACGGTGGAGGAACTGGTAAAGGTAACCAGATCTATCTCGCCACGTCCGAGTACTTCTTTTAACGCGGCACTGTTGCCGGCCGCCGGCACGGTACGATAAGCGGCAACTTCAGTCACAACAGCTCCCATTTCGCTTAATGCCTTTGGCAATACTTTACGCGCTTCCGCCGCTCTTGGCAAAAGCACACGCTCTCCGCATGTTAGTTTGCCGCGCAGCCCCACGGCTATTTCTTCAGCCCGGTATTCACCGGGTATGTATTCCACCAAAAGCCCGTATCTTTCCAGCGCTTCTCTTGTCTTGGGTCCGATAGCGCAAAGCCTTGCGTTATAGAGCTCACGTATATCTTTCCGGTGGTGGCGCAGCCTCTTAAAAAAAGACTCAACACCGTTCACGCTTGTAAAAACTACCCAATTAAAATTATTCAGTTCTTTAATAGATTGGTCCAAAGAAGCAAAATCTACAGGTTCAGCAATTTTTATAGTGGGAAATTCCAGTGATTCACCGCCAAGGGCTTCAATTTTCTCTGAAAGAGCGCCGGCTTGCTCTCTCGCACGGGTTACCAATATTTTTTTGCCAAATAGAGGTTTGTTTTCAAACCACTTCAGTTTCTCCCTTAATAGAACGACCTCGCCCACAATAATTACAGCAGGGTTTGTGAAACCCGATCTTTCAGCTTGCTCATTAATGTTCTCCAGTGTTCCGACCAGAGTGCGTTGCTCCGGTCTCGTACCCCATCTTACCAACGCCGCCGGTGTTTGAGAAGAACGGCCGCCATTTATTAAACGCTGCGTTATTTCCTGTAAGTTCGCCATACCCATCAGAAATATTAAAGTATCCGCACCCGTGGCGATTTTCTCCCAGTCAATACTGGAATCATCTTTTAACGGGGCTTCATTTCCGGTAATAATAGCCAGGGTAGACGCATAATCCCGGTGAGTCGCCGGAATGCCGGCATAAGCGGGCGCCGCAATGGCCGAGGTCACTCCTGGAACAATCTCAAAACGCACTCCCGCCTCATGAAGAGCTTCGGCTTCCTCTCCGCCACGGCCGAAAACAAAGGGATCCCCTCCCTTCAGCCGGACTACAACCTTCCCCTCGCCGGCTTTCTCCGCCAACAGGCGGCATATTTCCTCCTGTTTTATAGCGTGGCAACCGGGTTCCTTGCCCGCATAAATAATTTCAGCCCCGGGCCGGGCAAATGCCAGGAGCCTGGGGGCCACCAACCGGTCATATATAATTGTATCGGCTTTTTTGATCAATTCAAGACCGCGTACGGTAATTAATTTCGGGTCGCCGGGTCCCGCGCCCACCAGGTAAACAACGCCTTCATACATTATGACAATTCTCCTGCCGCATACTCCGCAATAATTCTCCCGCACCCATTTGTGCCAGCTTTTCCGCCAACTGTACGCCGATAGACGCCGCATCCTCAGCCGAGCCTGACCAGGAAGAGCGCACAAGTTTACTGCCATCCAAACTCGCTACTACTCCTTCCAGCAATAAGCGCCCGTTGTCAACCGTACCAAGAGCGCCGACCGGTATCTGACAACCGCCTTCAAGTTTCCTCAAAAGCGCCCTTTCAGCAGTAACAGCCAAGCGCGACTCATGGTGATCAATTTTACCGGTCAGGTTTTGCATTTCTTCATCCCCGGCGCGTATTTCCACGCCAATAGAACCCTGCCCCACCGCGGGCAAGCATACTTCGAGAGGAATCAACTGCGTAATCCTGTCACCCAGTCCCAGACGGTGCACTCCCGCGAAAGAAAGCACGACAGCATCCATCATTTCGCTTTCCAGTTTGCCCAAGCGGGTGTCGACATTGCCACGCAGGTTGATAATTTTAAAATCATTCCGGTAGTGACAAAGCTGAGCGCGGCGTCTGAGGCTGCTGGTGCCGATAATAGCGCCCGGAGGCAAATCCTCGAGTTTATTACCTTTGCGAGAAATCAGCACGTCGCCGGGATTTTCCCTGCGGCATACCGCTCCTATCACCAGTCCCTCCGGCAAAATAGTGGGCATATCCTTCATACTATGCACAGCCAAATCAATTTTACCGCGCAGCAGAGCAAGCTCCAGTTCCTTCGTAAAGAGCCCCTTATCTCCGATTTTTGCCAGGGCCGTATCAAGATTCTTATCTCCCAGAGTCTTAATACCTTTTATCCGGAAACTATATGCTGGCGCTAACTTCTGCAAGCAGTCTTTTACCCAATTAGCCTGCCAAAGAGCCAGCCTGCTTTCTCTTGTACCGATAACGATTTCTTTGCTCATATAAAACTCCCAATTATTTTAGGCAAGACCGGTATTGTTTTCAGTATTAGCGTTCGGTGTCTTTTTTGTGGTTTTTTGGCCGGGAACGTTAAGGCAAAAAAGGTTTTGCAGCACCTCGGTGTAAAGGTGTCCTTCATTGGTCAACGCATAATTTTTTAGCTGAGTCACCGGTATATGCAAGATCTGATTGACAATCGAATTGGCCAGTGAGCAAACCACTTTTTGATCGTGCTCGGAAAGCTTTTCCAAACGGTTTAACGCGTGCCTTAGCTCATTTCTTTTAATATTTTCCCCCCACTGTTTTAAAGCGGAGATTGTAGGAATAACGAACTGTGTCCCCAACCACTTCATGAATTCACTTAATTCTTCTTCGATTATTTTTTCAGCTCTTATGGCTGCTTGTTTTCTTTCAGCCAGGTTGCGATCCACAACCATTTCCAGGTCGTCAACATCATAGAGGGCAACTCCCTCAAGCTCGCCGACTCCAGTTTCGATATCCCTTGGTACTGCCAAGTCAATCATAATCATCTCCCGTCCGTGTCTTCTTTCGATAATATGACTTACTTCGGCAGTTTTAATCACACAATGGGGAGCCGCGGTAGAACTAATTACAATGTCCGCCGTTTCAAGGTATTTGGACAATTCATTAAAATTGACCGCTTTCCCCGCCATCTGTGACGCAAGCAACTCCGCCCGGTCGAAGGAACGGTTTGAAACAATAATACCAGAAACACCGTTTGCCACAAGGTGTTTTGCAGCCAGTTCACTCATTTTGCCGGCGCCGATGATGAGCGCCGAACAACTGGACAGGCTGCCCAGCCGGCTCTTCGCCAACTCAACCGCTGCATAACTGATTGACACGGCATTCCTATCAATCCCTGTTTCCGTCCGTACGCGCTTCCCGATAGCAATAGCCTGTTGAAACATGGTATTAATTATACGGTTGGTCGTATAATAGTCATAAGCCTGCAGGTAAGCCGCCCTTACCTGGCCAAGTATTTCGGTCTCACCAAGCAGCATCGAGTCCAATCCTGCCGCGACCCTGAATAGATGCCGGACAGCGTCGTAAAGGGCATGACAATAAGTTATATTTATTATCTCAGAAACATCCACACCAGACCAGCGAGATAAAAAATCCCGGATGGCGTTAAGCCCTTCATCCACCTCCGTCGTGGCGGCGTAGACTTCAGTCCGGTTACATGTCGATAAAATAACACATCCTTGTATCGCGGGATAAGTTTTTAGCTGCTTCAAAGCTTTCTCCAGGGAAATACCGCTGAATGACAACTTCTCCCGCACCTTAACCGAAGCTGTTCTGTGGTTAAGTCCTACCACTGCGATAAGCACTAAGTATTCTCTCCTTTACCATATCCATCCTGCCGCTTTTAAGAAAATCCAAAACTTCGTCACAAACCATATTCTCAAGAATTTCTTTTTTCTTGTTTTTGTCGGAAACATTATTAATTACGTCTCTGCGAATATCAGCGATCAAATCCAGAAACTCACCATATTGAAGACCGTAAGTTGTTTCCAGTTCCTCACGTATTTTTCTGGCCAGCAACGGACTCCTGCCACTGGTCGATACCGCGATGGAAAGCCCCCCCCGTTTGACTACGGCAGGAACGAAAAAATTGCATTTCTCCGGGGTATCAACGATGTTCACTAACAGGTTTCGGGAAGCGCAGTCCTCAGCAACCTGCCGGTTTACTTCCTTGTTGTCCGTGGCGCTGATTACCAGAAAAATATTATTTAAGTCTGCCGGAAGGTATTGCCCCTGTCTGTAGAGAATCCGGCCTGATTCTACCATATCCTTGAGACCCGGGGTTAATTCCGGGCCGACAACCCGAACCAAGGCGCCACTTTCAATTAAGGAGTATACTTTACGTTCTGCTACTTGTCCACCGCCAATAACCAGACATAATTTATCGCTCAAGTCTAGAGATATTAGATAATGCCCCATCCCATACCTCCGGGGGAAGAATTAGCTTATATTATACTGTTGTCCATATATGTTAATGCTTTCTGATACCAATAAAATCAGCGATTGCCGAAAGATTATTCCTCGCAGGCAAATCGGGCAAAGCCATCAATTCTTCTTTGGCCTTGCTCAGATACTTATTAACTACTTCAAATGAATAATCAATAGCTCCACAGCTTCTGATTATTTCAATCGCTTCCTGCACTTCCTCTTCACTTTTTTCCATTTTCCCCGCCAATTCCACCAAACGTTTCTTTTCTCCGGATTTTTCAAGAGCAATAATAACCGGTAAGGTGATAATTCCCTGGCGTAGATCCCCACCGACAGGCTTGCCTAATTTGCTCTGGTCGGCGACCATATCCAGGATATCATCGGTTATTTGAAAAGCCATACCAATATTATTCCCATATCTACGAAGAGGCAAATATGTTTTTCTGTCTGCCCCACAAGCTACCGCCCCAAGTTGCACACTTGCCATGATCAAAAACGCTGTTTTGCGTTTAACTCTATAAAAATAATCCTTCGATACCTGGCCGGTATCAAAAGAAGCTGAAATCTGCCGGATCTCACCTTCACACATTTTTACGCTGACATCAGACAGAACTTTTGTGATTAGCGGTTTCTTTTCTTCATACTGGGAAATCAAGATCAATGATTTCGCGAATAGATATGTTCCAATGTGAGTTGATGTTGCCTTTCCCCATTTTGCATTTACTGTGGGAAGACCCCTGCGGATCAATGAATTATCAACCACGTCGTCATGAATGAGTGTGGCCATGTGGATTAGCTCCAGAGCAACTGCCAGGGGTATTACGTCTGCTAATTTAAAATTGCAAAACTTAGCTCCCAATAAGCTTAGAGCAGGCCTCAATCGCTTGCCCCCTGCATAGAAGAGATGTGTGGATGTTTCTGTTATAAAGGGGTCTTGCGCCTGTAGTGTTGCCTGCAATTCTTTTTCTACAACTTTCATGTCTTCTTCTATGCCTTTATAGAGCTCCAGCATTTTTCCACCTACAATTACTCTTTAATTAAGACAAAATTACCAACAAATCAGCTTATTTAGCCAGATTTAACGGACTTAAACCACTTTATAAATATTCGCTGGTGCATGTAAAAATCCTCCCTATATAAAAAAGGCGAACCAAAATACAGCAGCAAAAAGCGACAACTTATTGTTACTGTCGAAAAACAATAAGATTAATTCCGGATAAGTTCTTTCCGTAACCGCTCTCGTTGCCGGGTTATAGAATATATGTTATAATGCTTAGCGGGGGTGGATGGTGCCTGGTGGTGCTCCTGGTCTTCAAAACCAGTCGTCGGGCAGTGCTCCTGTCCGTGGTGAGTTCGATTCTCACACACTCCCGCCAGATAAGGCTTTGAGGGGGTTTCTTGGGTTAGTAATCACTGTTGAAAAATAGTAAGAATAACGGTGAAAAACATAGAAGTCTTCCCGTTCTGGAGGCGAGAGTTCCCAGTGAAAATTCGGAGCCTTTCCGAGTTTTGCTCCTGCTGGGATTAATACCTTTTAATAAGCCCTGTTAAATAAAATAATTTTATTAATGTACCGGTTCCTTAGCCAGTTCCCGCCGGTCTATTTTGCGTGGAGGTTCCTCGAACCAGCCATTCTCTATCATAATGTTTATCCCATCCTCCCCGTAGTTCACAGCCTCGCCAATCAACCGGGTATAAGTTACGATGAGGTCATGTCTCAAGCTTGATGCAATGGAAGTTGCATAGTTCACGATACCGATTAACACAACCACATTTTGCATCATTAATTTGTCAGATAACGGTGGTATAGTTGAGTCCGTGACCAATTCGCCGGACTGTATTGAGACCGGAATGTTTTCCTTTTGCAGAGCTGAACTTAATATATCCTTGAGTTTCCTAGCGATCTCCACACCTTTTACCATGTATGCTCGAACCTGTTCTGATTTAGCGACTTGCAAAAAACCAGTTGCTAAGGCTTTTGCCAACTCGTTATTTCTAATCCCAAAAAAAAGTTGATCTATTTCTTCAGCAAGAAGAGGTCTTCGTTCACCTAAGAACCCGCGTAAAAAGTTCTGTTTTTCTATCACATCTGCTTCCTTGTAAATATTCGTAATGGGTGGCCGAATATAAATTCCCTTTTCCAGCATTATTTCAGAAAACCGGTTATAGAACCTCGTTGTTGACATAAGAGCTTCTGTATAGAAGTCCCGAACATCCTTACGAACTGAATGGGATAAGTTCATACCGCCGAGTTGGAGTCCAATCCGAGCCAAATTAAGGGTAAAGTAATAATAATATAGATCCGTGAACAACCTCGGAGCACCTAAATCTATATCCTCATCTCCGAACCCCTTTGGGATAGGTCCTTCTTTCTTTAGGATTTTAGAAGTTCGATTTACCCGCTTCTCAAACATAGATATGGCATCCTCAATATATGGACGAAGGTCTGGGGCGTCCAATGTATTCAGGAAATGCTTATAGATACACTCAAGCATACTATAATAAACATTTGTACGCCAAAGTATTGCTATTTCGGATGAAGTTAGTGGAGCATGGTGGTGAATTTCTTGTATTGTACCTTGAGCTTCTATTGTTGTTTGTTGTTCCAAATTTATTGCCTCCCACACGATATTTTTGATTATATTTTCCCTAGTTCTTATAAAATATTCCCTTACTCAGTCTCTCAATAACAGCCCCTAATAACCCACCTATTACTCCACCTAAAATCCCACAGAATATAGGACCGATTCTACAACTATATATAACACCCAATGTTCCTCCCATCGCAACACCGATAAACAACCCGTTATATTTCGTATTGGCAAATATTCTGTCTTTTTCAGCCTGGATAAAACCATTGTTGATCTCCATTGCCCTGTTATAAGCCTGCCAGATTGAGTAGGCATATAAACAAGGATAAAACAATATCCACTGGAAGTTAGCCACGTCTGAAGCATTCTGAAACTGCCCTCTGAATGAATATAGGATGGATAAATTCAAACTTGCTTTTACATTGATTACTAACTCCAATAAAACCAGCAATACTCCTATAAGATAATCCCCGATATAAAGCTGTCCAAAACCAGGAATGGCTATCGACCATAAGGCCGACATCAAGGGTGAACGATATTTTTTTATTTCTGATCACCACCGGAATCTCTACGCTTCATTTATTGTTCGCATTCTGTTAAATTTTAGTCACTAGCTAGGGCTAAGAGCTTTCTAGAATTATTCTCGGAGGTTCATATTAGGTATAAAATGCCAGGGGTTATTTGGAAGATATCTACTTTACAGGATATTATAAAAGGAGGAATTTATGGGGAAAATAGCGAAGACTAAGCCCGAGAAATGTATTACGACTTCTACCGAAGATAACAAGCTTAATATTATGTTTTTGACCGGTAAACAACATGATCTAAAAAAAGTACCACTAGTACGCCAACCACGAAACCGTTACCTAATAATGGTCTCAGAGACACAGGGAAGGTTCCAAGAACATCCCCCGGCAAAAAGGATACCACTATCCCAAGCATGAAAGGCAGCCCCATGACCAGACCGTCATCAAATTCAATTTTGGCGGATTTTAAGGCCACCATCAGACCCGCGGATACTTGGGAGCACATCACATAAATCAGTACACTGCCAATCACAACTCTTGGAATTAAACTAACAAATTCAACTGCTTTCGGAAAAAAGGAAATAGCAAGCAAGCCTAAGGCAGCAGGCACCATGGTATATCTGGACGCGCAAGCAGTGGAAGCAATGACGCCGGGGCTCATGGAAAAGTTAACTATTCCCACTATACCTAGCAAACCAGATAGCCCATTGGCCAATCCGGTTATGGACAAACCTCTGGTAATCCTCTTTTCCATTTCATCCGGTTCGATAAGTTCACCAACTGACTGGATTGAACCCAGATCGTTAATGGAAAGCGCCAAAAAACATATAAGAAATGATACCACTACAGCCGGATTAACAGAAAGCTCAAAATTAAAAAGGTTGGAAAATGGAGCAGAGAAATTTATCATCTGACTATGCCCAAAGACCATCTGATCCGGGAAAAATAAAAAATAGATGAGGCTTCCTGTTAGTAATGACCATATTATTATGGTGGATTTCCAGATCCCCGTCAGATATTTGCCGCAAACAAACATAATAAAGAGAAATACAAGAGTAAAAATAAGGTTGAAAAGCGAGGATGCCTGCATTACCGGTGTAATAATAAGATTCATTATGGTTGGTGCGAGTGTAAACGCGATGAGTATTAGGATTACGGCTACCACCCTGGGGGTGAATAATTTTTTTAAGCGACCGAAAAGTCCGGTAACGGCAATTAAGGAAAGAATTATACCGCCGATCATTATTGAGGAGTAAACTGTGTGCGAGTCGCTTCCCGTGCTTGCCGCCACACCCACTAACAATACTGTTGCCGGCCCGGTAACAATCGGCAGCCGGTGACCCAAAAGCACCTGGGTCAATAGGGCAATTGCTGTTACAAAAAATATTTTTTGCACATATATGACCTGTTCAATGTTACTGTTATAATGAAAATCAGCCACCACTTTCCCGATGATAACGATGGTGGGAACTGAAATAGCCAGCCATTGCAAGCCGAACAGAATTAGCTCCAACGGTGGTGGAACATCGTCAAGCCCATATTTGAAAGCCATTTTGCTCATAGCTATACCTTCCATTAATGAAAGTCAGAACCCATCGGCTCCGTATAAGCAAATAAGATTCTGATGCAGTTAATCTTTTATGAATAAGTTGATTGCAAAACTGAAAATAGATATAAACAAGGCGGATATAATCGCCGCTCCAAAACTACCGTTAATGATATGGGCATAACATAATGATTCGCTTTTCTTTCCTCCATTAACCTCTCGATTTCCGGGTTAAGTTGCCTGTTTAGTAATCTCTTTTTATTAAAGCCGGCAACAGCAATAATATTTTCTTTGTCAACAATACAAACAGTATGACCAAGTGATTCATATAAAGCCTGCGCGTATTCTTCCACTAATTGTCCAAGTTCTTTAATTGGCGAGAATTTTTTAAAAATGACTCCACCCTCGTAATCGGTTAATATTTCTAAAGATGAGTAATGTTTAATATGAAGTGTGTTCCTGATTTCCTTGGGTATTAAAAACCTGCCGAGTTCATCAATACGGCGCACAAATCCAGTTGCCCTCATTATGCAAGTCACCACCAATTGTATATTTAATATCGTCGGAAATAATATCTCCTGTGAAGACGAATTATTACCGCTATTAAATATATACGAAAAAGATATGACTAGCTGCGGGGTGAAATTTATAAAATATTTGTTTTTACTGTAATAGAGATACAAGAAGGGGCTGTTATGAGGCCCCTTTTATAAATCCTCATGAGTTCGCCCAAAATTCAAATTTCCCATTAACGACAACACCCTTTACTTCCACCTGGTCATCGAAAATCACTAAGTTTGCGTTATATCCGGGTTCTATTTTGCCAAGCTCGCATCCCATGCCGAGGAATTCCGCTGGATATGTGGAAGCCATCCGCAGGGCTTCTTCAATGGGGATGCCAATTTCATATATACAATTGCGTACTGCCGTAGCCATGTCCAATACCGATCCGGCAATTACTCCTGTTTCTGTTGTGCATTTTCCGTCCCGGCACTGAATCACGTAATCGCCCAGCATGAAGTTCCGTGAAGCTTTTCCCACGGGCGGCATGGCGTCTGTTGTTAAAAACAACTTCCTCCCTTTGATTCGTTTTGCTATATCTATGGCGGCATAGTGCACATGAAAACCGTCGGCGATTATGCCCGCCCATACGTTTTTCGCCTGCAATGCCGCGCCGGCAAGGCCGGGTTCTCTGCCGCTTAATTGAGACATCGCGTTAAATAAATGAGTAACGCATGTTATGCCGTTTTCAAAGCATTTTATCGCTTCATCATATGTAATATCCGAATGTCCGGCTGAGAGCAAAACACCGGCGCCTGACAACATTCTTAAATAATCGGGCGGGATAAACTCGGGTGCCACGGTTAACAGTTTTAGCACCTTCGATCCGGCAGCTTTGATCAAGTCATTCAACTCTTCTGCATTTAGAGTCCTGATGTATTTATTGTTATGTACCCCCGCTTTTTTTCTATTAATAAAAGGTCCTTCTAAATGCAATCCCAAAATCCCATGCAGTTTTTTATCCAGGCAATATTTCACGGATTTAACAGCCGCCATCATTTTATCTCTGGAATTGCTGAGCAGAACGGGTAAAAAGTTAGTTGTTCCAAACCGCTTATGCGCTTCATATATCTTGCAGATAACAGAAACGCTCGGTTCTTCATTAAATAAACAGCCTCCCCCGCCATTAACTTGTATATCAATGAACCCCGGCGCGATAGATAAACCACCCAGGTTTATTTCGGAAATACCTGCGGGCAGATTGAACGGGCTAATAATATCAACTATCTTATTACTATCGATAATAACTGCCTTATCCACGAGTAAATTTTTTCCCGTATATACCTTACAATTATTAATAGCGTACACTTTATTCCACCATTCTAAAATAAATTTATTTTCTTTCGTGCCGGTCGTTGAATAATTACGAAGCTTAAATCTATACACAGATATATCCACAAATATAGGTAAATTTGTGGATAAGTCAAACGTCCTACAAATAGGACGTTTGTCCTATTAACGTTAATGCTATCAAAAATAATATTTTTTAAGCACTATTTCACAATACTAGATTAACATATCAGCAATTTCTTCAGAAAAATATTTTAAAGCCAAAAGGCACGGACACATAATTTACTGCCTTGCCCGAATATGGCTCTCATCCGTCCCCAAATCGCAGATCAACTTATACGAAAAAATGCCCTCCACCGGAGGGCATTCTAATTTGAACTTATATGAATTTCTTGCTACTTTTCTCTCCATTAAATGAAAAAAGCACTGATTTATTATCCAGAACCGTTTCCAGATGTATAGTGTGTCCCCAGAGGGAATGCAAGTAAGGAATTGTTTTTTCAATATAATATACATCCAACTCTGTTCCCTCATAGTGATGCTTCAGGTACAACTCACCGTTTTTATTATAATCACCGTCTTGTACTGTAATGTAAGGATAACCACCATTTGTCATGCTAGAAACAAGACCGTCCCTTACTTTTTCCCAATCTTTTTCATCTACCTTCCATTCATTTCCCACCTTTTTGTATAGATATAAATCCATTTCCTCAATTAGTTCTTTAGTCAAGTAATTACGTAAAAATGAAATATCATTTTCATTCGCACGAATTTCAAATATTTTTTGTTTGCCTTCCCCGCCAGAACGTCCATACCGCTCTCTTTCCTCGGGAGTGGGATTATCCCATCGCTTTTCAACATCCTCAAATATTTTCAGGCCGAGTGTATATGGATTAATACGGGTACGCGAAGTTTGAATAATACCGGAGTGCATTTTGGCAAACTCTATCGTTTCAGTTTCATCAAGATGTATATCACGCATTATTCGAAGATGCCAGTAAGTAGCCCATCCTTCATTCATAATTTTTGTTTCCATTTGCGGCCAGAAATAATGCATTTCCTGTCTGATAACTGACATGATGTCCCTCTGCCAGTCTTCTAATTCTTTGCTATGTTGGATAATGAACAGCATAAGATCTTTTTCAGGTTCTATGGGGAATTTTTTTACTTTTTCACTATCTTTAGAAGTATCCTTTCGGGCTTCTTCAAGCTCCCATAAGTCATCATAAGGAGTTTCAATGCGTTCAGCATGGCAGGTCCGCTCTTTCTCTTTCTGCCGTTTTTTTCGTAAATTCTCCCCTCTTTTTATCATCAACCTGGGTTCGATGTGTTCCTGAATGGATAAGGCAGCATCAATAAATGATTCAACTTTTGCCCGGCCAAATTCAAATTCATATTCACGAAAACGCTCGGCCGCCGAAGCCATAGACTCCACCATGTTCCTTGAGGTATTTTTAAAATATGCATTGTTTTTGAAGAAATCACAATGCGCAAGAACATGCGCCATGACCAGCTTGTTCTGTATTATGCTGTTGCCTTCGAGGAGAAAAGCGTAGCAAGGGTTGGAATTGATTACCATTTCATATATACGGCCAAGATTATAATCGTATTGCGTTTTCATTTTATGATAGGCTTTGCCGAATGTCCAGTGTGAAAAACGGGTGGGCATTCCATAAGCGCCGAAAGTATAAATAATATCTGCCGGGCAAATTTCAAAAAACATATCATAAAAATCCAACCCTAATTCTTTAGCCTTCGCATTGATAACCTGCAAAGCATCTTCCAAAACCCTTAATTCATCCTTAGAATTCATATTAATTCCTCCATTAACCGAGACATATCTACATTAGCTTTTCACATCCCCTAACTCCATAACCTAATTGGCTGCCTCACCCTGTGTTTGATTAAAAAACTTCTTCAACGCGGGGTAAACCCCACTCTTGTCTTTGATCGTAACGCTGGTAAATTTAGGATTATTTACTCTTTTAAAAGCCGTCCTCAAAGTGCTGGTATAGTAGTAAGCCCCTTCGATCTCGCCATAACCGACCATGTTGCATACTTTGAGAAGCTCGTTGATTAATTTAATACAGTTGTCATTATCCGAAACAAGATTATCGCCGTCAGAGAAGTGAAACGCATAAATATTATAATCCTGAGGACTGTACCGTTTTTCGATAACATCCAGAGCAAGTTTGTAAACCGACGAACAGCGGGTACCGCCGCTAGTCCCCTTGGTAAAAAACTCCTCTTCGGTTGTTTCCTTCGCTTCAGTATGATGCGCGAGGAAAACAATCTGGACGTTATTATACTTTGTGCGTAGAAAACGAACCATCCAAAAGAAAAAACTGCGTGCAATGTATTTTTCAAAAGGTCCCATTGAACCGGAAGTATCCATCATTGCGAGAACTACCGCACTGGATTCATATTTATAAGTATTATCCCAAGTTTTATAACGCAAATCCTCAGGCGTTATGCCGTGTAATCCCGGGTTTCCTTTTAAAGCATTTCGTTTAATTACTTCGATAATAGTCCGCTTTCTGTCAATATTGCTCGCTATACCTTTCTTTCGCACATCCTTAAATTCTACCGACTCCGAAGCAAGCTCTGGTTTCTTTTTTTGTTCCAGATTTGGCAGACCGAGATCTTCAAAGATCATTTCCGCTAGCTCTTCAATAGTTACATCAGCCTCATAGTAATCAACGCCAGGTTCTTCGCCTGCCCCCTTACCCTTACCCTGTCCTTTCTGAGGATCAGTATAAACTACATCACCCTTTTTGCTATTGCCATCCCCCTGACCACCATGCTTTTGCTTGCCATAGTCAAAACGGAAGTGAAATTCATCCAAGGAACGGATCGGTACTTTAAGAATCTTACGTCCGTCATGCATGATAATGCTTTCTTCACTGACAATATCAGCCAGGTTTTTCTTTATTGCCTCCCGTACTTTTTCCCGGTGCCGTTCCCGGTCAATCTCTCCCTTACGGTGAAGTGACCAGTCTTCCCGGGAGATTACAAAATCTCCGTCGGACACGGCAACCCCTCCCTTAAAATGTAATTTAGTATTTAAAAGTCAACATGCTTTCTCGTTCGAAAGACGCATTTGCAACGTAGCTGTCCACGCTACATTATATGAGTAACCAGCTAATAAATGTAACGTGTTGATAAAAAATGTTAACTAAATTTACCATATATTTAAAAGCCGGTAAGTATGACTTCCGGCTTTAGACAGCAACTACAGGTTCTGATCGTAATTAGTTGGTTAACACATTTACGTCTTGATCCAAATTAACGATTTAATAAACTGCCAACGTATTTTAACAACTCATTGGCGCAAGTGGGACAGTATCCGTGCTCCGCTATCAATCTGGCACTAACCTCGTTTACCCGCTTCAACTGTTCAGCGTCTGGCGTCTTGGTGGAAGTAGTAATTTTGACCACATCTTTAAGATCCGCAAATAATTTTTTCTCAATGGCTTCCCTTAAACGTTCGTGAGAACTGTAATTAAAGCGCTTGTTCTTACGCGCATAGCTAGAAAGTCTGATTAATATTTCTTCCCGGAAAGCTTTCTTAGCGCCTTCAGAGACACCTATTTGCTCTTCTATGGAGCGCATTAATTTTTCATCCGGATCCAATTCTTCGTCAGTAATAGGATCTTTTAACTTCAGCCCGTTACAATACGCCTCAACATTATCCAGATAGTTGTTAAACAAAACTTTAGCAGATTCTTCGTAGGAGTAAACAAATGCCTTCTGTACTTCTTTTTTAGCCATTTCGTCATATTCTTTCCGGGCTACCGAAATAAAATTCAGCAAACGGTCTCGTTCTTCTTTCGTTATTGACGGATGCTGATCCAACCCTTCTTTTAAAGCACGTAGTACATCTAATGGATTAATGCAAAGGTTTGAGGTGCGAATCAACGCAGATGACAGGCGGTTGATCACATAACGGGGATCAACACCGCTCATGCCTTCATCTATAGCTTCTGAATGAAGTTCATGTAAATCTTTTTGCTTAAACCCTTCCACATCTTCTCCGTCGTAAAGCTTCATCTTTTTGACCAAATCCATACCCTGTTTTTTTGATTCTTTCATCCTTGACAGTACTGAAAAAATACTGGCTACTCGCAGGGCATGTGGCGCGATGTGAATATCCCGCAAGTCGCTTTGCTTGATCAGCTTTTCATATATCTTTACTTCATCACTGACTTTTAAGTTATAGGGTATTTTCATAACGATTATCCGGGACTGCAAGGCCTCATTTTTTTTGTTGCTAATAAATGTTTTATATTCATTTTCATTTGTGTGCGCAACTATCATCTCATCCGCATAGATTAACGCAAAACGTCCGGCCTTAAAATTTCCTTCCTGGGAGAGGCTAAGTAAATTCCATAAAAATTTTTCATCACACTTCAACATCTCTTGGAATTCCATCATTCCCCTGTTGGCTATGTTTAATTCACCATCAAAACGGTACGCACGCGGATCAGATTCTGAACCATATTCGGCGATAGTGGAAAAATCAAGACTGCCGGTTAAGTCAGCTATGTCCTGTGATTTAGGATCAGAAGGGGTGAACGTGCCTACGCCAACCCGGTCATCTTCTGATAGAAACACTCTCTCTACAGGTACTTTTTCAATATTACCGGAATACTCGTTCTCCACCATAAGACGGCATGATGGACATAGTTCTCCTTCAATGTAAACATCATATTCTTTTTGAAAATCTTCTCTTAATTCTTTTGGGATCAAATGCAAAGGCTCCTCATGCATGGGGCATCCTTTGATCCCATAGACAGCTCCTTCATCGGTTCGGCTATACCTTTCCAAACCTCTTTTCAGCATAGCCACCAAGGTTGACTTTCCCCCACTCACAGGTCCCATTAGAAGCAAAATACGTTTCCTTACATCAAGACGGCGCGCAGCCGGGTGGAAATATTCTTCTACGAGTTTTTCCAGGGTTTTATCAAGTCCAAAAATTTCGGTAGAAAAAAATTTGTATTGTTTCGTACCTTCTTTTTCTTCTATCCCGGCAGACCTGATCATTTTATAAATCCTGGAGTGGGCAAGTTGGGATGTACAGGGCCTTTCTTTTAAAACCTCAAGGTAATCCTGGAATGTCCCTTCCCAGGCAAGCTGTCTTTCTAAGGAGCGGTATTCTTCTAAACGCCTAAGAAAATCCATTGTTTCACTCCTTTCTACCACATCAAGTTCTCCAGTAACTTTTTATAGTTAGGTCTAAATTTGCATGAATAATACATTATATGCAACGTTAACAAAAAGAAGAATGGTAGCAGGCAGCAGTAAAAACGCTTTAACTAATAGTATTTATCATTTAAAACTATTATTAAGGGTATTACGAAGAATAAAAAAAGCCACAAGAAATTTGTGGCAGTAAGATTATTTTTAATTTCAACTTGAAAGCAAAACTACCAGGCGACAGGTATTACTACTTTATCCATTTCCTTACCATCTTTAGGACTTTTCCAATAAACTTCCACTTTCCCTTTGCCAGGTGAATTTACCTGATATTTTAATGGCAGGACAAAATCCCCTCTTCCGGGAGCGCCTTGTGCGGCGGTGGCAAAACCACTTGCTAATTCTTTCCCTGAATCGTCCAGCAGCCTAGCGCTTACCGTTGCTTCGAATACCCTGGCGCTGCCGCGCACCTCTAAAGGTGATGCCACTACCTGGTCTGGTGCCGGACTGGTCAACCAGATAGCTGGTTCATAAACTTTCGCAACATCTCTAGCAAAAGGCTGCGAGTATAGTCCCACATGACCCCACCAGTTTTTTGCTTCCTGATCCACTGTTCCTTCCACTAGGAAAGACACTTTCTGAACACCTGGAAATTCAGTGACAGTATTTATTATACTCTGGATACCTAATTCTTCACCTGAAGCTCCTACGTTGGCGCGTAGCACATCCCGGGAAAAATCCACTGTCGCTAAACCGTCTTGTACGGAGATACCCCGGATCTTTGTTCCCGCCGGCAACACCCGTACCGCGCCAGGTGTAACAGGGTTGGTGTTAATCAATTCTTCCAACGCCGCTTTGATAACTTCCTTGGTATAGGGAACTTGGTGCACTTCCCGGACTAGATAGGCATCGTCAGCGGTAATTTTAACATAGTATACCGGCAGATTTGTTTTTTGATCATCTTTGGCTATCTCACCCTGAGAGGGGGTCGCAGCCTGCTCTTGCTCCCCACTGGGTTGATTGCCAACCTGTGGCTTGCATGCCGTAACAGTTAATAATAGTAGAAACAAAGTCAGTAGCACCCAGGTAACTTTGGTTTTTCTGCTCTTACTTGATATCAAGTTACATCACCTCTCTTCCAGTATGATATTATTATACTAAACAACCCCGTAACATCAACTAATTTGTTATATGCCTGAAGCCCATTCTCCTAAGCATTGCCAGACAAGCCTGGTCTTCAATATCACCTTCCAGCGGGTTTAATGCAATGTCTATCCCACGTCTCTTTAAAGCGAGGCTTATTAAGTAATCTGCTAGTATGGCATTTTTTGGCAATAGGGGGCCGTGTAAATAAGAACAAAATACATTTTTATAACGGGCGCCTTCCAGACCATCTTTTCCGTTGTTGCCGTTGCCGGAAACAACTCTGCCAAAAGGCTCGCAATTTTAATCTCAATTTATGACCCCCTCCACGCGCCGTGAGGTCCAATTAACTATTTTCACAACCTGCCTGTCTTTGGAATAAAGAAATTCCATAAGAATTTTTCTTAATAATCCTACCCTCCGCAAGCAGATAATCCACATGGGCAAATACTTCAGAGATGCCAAGGTAGATTTCAAAACCACTAATTTGCGGGTAATAAAACCTCATCAACTGGTAGACACTGTGACTGTTATTTTCCAGAACGGATGTCATTAAATTCAGGCGCTCTTTGTGATGCTCTCTGGCTTTTTTTACTGATTCCAGGCCATTCTCAATATTTTTTCCATGGCCTGGCAAGATAAGACGCGGTTTGAGGTTTTCCAAGAGATCCAATCCGCCCAGATACTGTTTGAGGGTCGGCAACCTCTTTGTGAAATTACCGGGATCCGGTTCCATGTTCGGGTTTGGCGAAATATGTTTGAGGATGAAATCGCCGGCCAGTAAACACATCCCGTCCTGATCATAAAGGCAGATATGACCGTCGGAGTGGCCGGGCATGTGCAGCGTCAATAGCGCTCCGCCTTCAAACTTTAAGGTCTCCCCGCCTGATAATATTGTTACGCCTGTATCAGGCAGCACAGGTTTTCCAACAGCGTCATTATCATTTAATATTTCTTTCAGCGCCTCTGTAGGCATACCGGCCTCTTGAAAAAAAGAAAGCCGTTCCTGATAAAAATCGTAATCAAGGGTCAGCTTGCGGACCTCAAATCGATGAACATAGATCTGCGCCCCGGCAATTTCACTCAACCAGCGCGCCAAACCGCTATGGTCGGTATGGCTGTGGGTCAGCACAACTCTGGAAATGTCTTTTATATCAACACCCAGGGAAGCCAATCCTTCAGCGAGGGATTGTTTCGCTTCCGCTGTTTCAGGACCCGGGTCCACTAGAGTATAGGGTTGGTTTTTAACTAAATACGCGTTAACAGGCCCGACAGGATAAGGTGTGTGAACAGGTATTTTATAAATTTCAAGCATAATTTATGCTCTGGTCGGAGCGATGATAAAGCCCGACAAGTCGCCCTGAGGTTCTTTCCATTCTATTTCCAAACCGGTAACATCTGCTCTTGAAGGTCCTTGACGGCACCAATCAATCATTTTATCAACATTTTCCCGTTCACCCTCAAAAATCCCTTCAACTCTACCATCAAGCATGTTTTTAACCCAACCAGCCAATTCCAGGGCTACAGCCATCTCCCGTGCCTTAGCCCGATAATATACACCCTGTACCTTCCCGCTAACTATTACATGCGCACAGACTATAGACATTTTTTTATCTCATGCCTCTTTTCCCGCTTACTAAATTACATAATTAATTATACCAAGATATTTTTAATAATTAAACAAAAAAATACCAATAACAGGAAAAGGGGCAAAAGATAGTTTGCTATTTAATTATCTCTACCCACATCAATTTTTTCTGTTGGGGAATCTTCATCATCCAGGCCACCGAAGCTTTTATAAAAAACCCCATCGTCGCCTACTTCGTAGGGGATATCATCAACATCTTCCGTGTCCCGCTTTTGGGTTGGGTCAAACCTGGCATAACCGTAATAACTCCCACCTCTCGACCACTCTTCGTTTGTCTCACTATAATTTGCTACTTCCCGCCAAGCATCTTCACCGTCATATCCTACAGCTTCAGGATCACCCGTAAATGTACCGGCAAAGGGCTTGCCTATAACTTCCTCCTCAACTGGACGCACATTCTGGTCGGGAATCTTCTCTTCCGCCTCTTTACAGTCCCGGCACAAAGTCGTATAAGGTACGGCATCGAGCCGTTCTATTTGAATTTTACCGCCGCAAACATCACAAATACCATAAGTACCATTATTAATCTTTTCTAAGGCTTCATTTACGGCAGTTAAAGTAATCATAGCATTTTCACGCAAGGCAAAATCCTTGCTTCGTTCAAAGACCTCAGAACCAATATCGGCCGGGTGATTGTCGTAATTAGACAGTTCACTGACAGAATAACCCAGTGATACATCTAAACCCTGATCATCAAAATATTTGATGCGGTCCGCTAGGTTTTGCCTCAAGTTTTCAAGCTTATCTTTAATTTGTGAATATTGTTTTTCCTGCATCACTCAACCTCCGTGTTTTGATCCATATTTTTTTACGCACCCACCTTTAATTGAACCATTCTCACTATTTCAGCTATAAAATTACCGATTAACGGTAAGTTAAGCATAACCAAAATACGTAAGAAATATAAAACGACAGCGCCCAGGATTGTAAATCCGATAGCTATTCCTACCCCCCTGGCCAGTCCCGCTATGAAATTTACATACATCAACCGCCAGGGTTGTTCAAGTAGCTTAACGTACTCGGCAAGTTTCATCTTTTCGATACTCACCGATAAATTGGTTATCTTATCTAAAAGAAGCCTTAATAACCGGTTTTCATCGTTACTCAAAAAATCACCCTTCTACAGCGGTGCCGGCGCACCTGAAGTTGATAAATAAATCTTTAAAACTATTGTATCCAACAAACACTTAAAAAATTGAAAGGGGCAGCTATTTGCTGTCCCTTCCGTTTTATCCAAAAATTTTTCACATTCTTCACTAAATTTCTCTTTACTGGCATATGAAACACAAGCACCGAAACAACGAGCATTAAAGCTAACATTATTTCACATTAATTACTGTTATAAACAACATTAGATAAGTTTACTCCCTAAAATTCCAAGATAACTCACTTCAATCCGCTCTCTATCAATAACCTCTTTATCCACACCCCCCTTATTACTTTCTCTATCTAAATATATGTTTATAGGGTTTAAACTTTCCTGGTAATATTATGTTTAATCTTTGAGCAGAGTGGGTTTTCTGTATTGCGGGCAGCCACATGACTGCCCCGGATCAATCCGGTCCAAGGTGTGAAGCAGAATGTTTCCGATTCTAAGTGGTTCATTGTAAAATATACCGGCCATTTCTTCATAATCCCATTCCTTGATTACACCTTCAGCATAATTTACCACCATATCCAAACGTCCGTAACAAGCGCCAATTTCCCGGGCCAAATAAACCTCCGGGCACATGCTTTGCCCTACAACATCCGCGCCCAGCCGGTAGAGCATTTCTATTTCGGCCGGGCTTTCAAAATGCCTGCCGTCTGTTACGGCGTACACACCCCGGTCAAAAACCCGGCCAACTGCTTCACACTCGGCAATCCGCACTAATTCCTTTCTTATATCCGGACAAACGCACTTGCGCATGGTTAATAAATAAGATCCGCCCAAACCCACATCTTTACGCATGGAAAAATCAAGATAGTCAGTGGGAACGATTACGTCACGTGGACGCAAGAGCCGGTTAATCGATCCGACTCCACCTTCCGATACTATCTTTTTAACACCTGCTTCACGCAATACCCAAAAAACCTGACGAGAAGCATCCGCCCTGAGAATACTGCCCCTCCACCCATGCATTTTGAGTGTGATGATCTTCTTTTTTTTTAACATGAATAATTTAAAAGGAGGGCTCATACCGTAAGGTGTGTTAATAGTCAGACCCGTGGTGATAATCTGAACGTCGTCTCGTTTTAAATCTTCGGGAAAATTAATTGAAAATGTGCTTGACCCTCCGATTATGGCATAATCTACTTGAGGAACCTTGTTTACGTCCAATTATGCTCCTCCCGCAAAATATTTCTTAAAAAACACCCGCGAGTGATATTTATTATTATTCGCTATTGTTGTTGACAAAAAACCTCCCGGAGGTTTCCGGGAGGTTTTATTAATTTGGGTTAGCGCACACTCGCGAGAACATCCGCCAAGACATTCTTAATATCCTGGTCTCCATTAATGTTCTTAAGAATGCCTTGTTTTGCATAGTAGTCAATTAACGGCTGTGTTTGCGCTTCATATATATCAAGCCGGTTACCTACCGCAACCTCGTTGTCGTCGCTGCGCTGGTACAGCTCACCGCCGCATTTGCACTTTCCTTCCTCTTCGGGTTTATTGAAGATTACATGGTAGCTGGCGCCGCAGGAACGGCAAATACGGCGTCCGGTCAGGCGGTCCATCAATCTTTCCCTAGGCACGTCAATATTAATCACGCCATCCGCTTTAATACCCAACTCTTTAAAAGTTTCATCAAGCGCTTCGGCTTGAGCTACAGTCCTGGGGAAGCCGTCAAGCAGAAATCCTTTAGCGCAATCAGGTTGAGAAATGCGGTCTTTTACCATACCCACAACCACGGAATCGGGCACTAATTCACCTTTATCCATATATTCCTTGGCCTTTTTACCCATATCGGTACCTTCCTTAATAGCGGCACGGAACATATCACCCGTGGAAACATGAGTAATTTGAAGTTCTTTAACCAGCACCTCCGCTTGAGTCCCTTTACCTGCTCCTGGCGGTCCCATAATTAAGAGTTTCACAACTATCCCTCCCCTTTTTTTCTTATTAAATAAATATCTGTCTAAGCTCAACATTGCTATTTTAACATAAACTAGATAAATCTGAAAATAACCGGCTGTTAAATCTATAAAATTTCTCAAAAATAATTAATTAAACATTAGCTAGCTAAATCAACCCCAAACGTTGCGCTTCAGCTATAGCGGTATCAACCATCGTTTTGTCGTTTTCTATCTTCTCTTTTATTTGTTCAGCATCCATCTCTTGACACCCGGACTCACGCTGGACAATTTGCAATTCAGGGTACATGTCATAACGCATAAAATACATCTTCAAAAACATTGCCACAGCTGTTTCAACTACTTCATCCTGGCTTATATTATTTTTCTCTGAAATAATTTTGATAAGCTTCATATACTCATCGCGAATATTAAAATCAGGCATTTTATCCCCCCCTAAACCAATAATGATTCGACTAAGATTAGCTAATTTCCTTCTGACAGGATATGGGGAAATAAAGTTAATTAGGTGTTTTCGCAAATTACTTCAGACAATTTTAGTATGGCGTCCAACAACCTTCGTGAGGTATCAAGCACACCTTTTGCTTTTATCAGGACAACTTCCTGCAAAAACGCATCGGCTGCCTCGTGAAACTTTTTGTGCAATTCCCGAATGGCCACATATTCTTTAATGTTCTTATATTTCTCGTACTCATTTTCATACCACCGGCCAAAAGCGCATTCCCGGTAACTTGCTACTTTTAAACCTTTCTCGGAACTTTCTATCAGATTCCTTATAAAATTCGTGTGGTCTATTAGTCTGGCGGCAAGGATGCTTAAGATGTGATTTTCTTTGGGCTTTTTTAAATATGGAACGATAACTTGATTTGTACGATTTGTGATTCCCGCAAACACGTCGGCAAAATTGGCTGCGGTCGCCAAGTCACTGGATACACTTACCAAGCCTTCTGTGGTCATAGCCTGCTGCTGGGCAGCGCTGGCAATATTTTCTACCGCATCCGCAGATTGCTCAACCTGTTTTACATTTGTACTCATAATTTCGGCAACTTTCGCGGTATCACTCATGTACTGTTCAAAAATTTGTTTAACATTAGATACTATGTTACCAGTATCCATAGCCTTTTCATCCATCTGAACAGATATATTTTTTACTTCCTTTACCGCTGTCTTTGTTTGATCCGCCAGTTTTCGGACTTCTTCCGCCACTACTGAGAATCCTCTGCCGTATTCACCGGCGCGGGCTGCTTCGATTGCCGCATTTAGTGACAAGAGATTTGTTTTATCAGCTATCTCTGAAACGCTCTGACTGATGCTGTCAATGCTTTTAATCTGTTCCACAAGCTCTGTCGCGTTGCCGACCATGTTATTTAATACGGAACTAGCATCTTTCGCCAAATCATTAAGGTTGCGTAGCCTGTTGTAATTTTCTAATTCACCGGCTTTTACCTGTTGCATTCCGGCACTGATTTGCTGGGTGGTGGCCGACGTTTCTTCGGCAGTAGCCGACGTTTCCTGGCACGCTGCGGCCAAATCATTGGCGCTCCCGGAAATTTCCTTCACTTTTAATGACACACATAACGCCATAAACTCGTTAAAAACAAGCGCATAATTAGCTATCGCAGAGGCAAAGTCCACCTTGGCTTGAGTATCATCCGACACGGCTACGCTCTTTTTTGCCGGAGAAAACAAATTAAACATTAACAACAGCTCCTTTTTTACAACTTAAGAGTTGGGTTGTTTTCTTGTTTTATATTTTTGAATTTTTTAAATTTTATATTATAGTAACAAAATTATTCCTTAAGGTAAACAAGCAGTTGTAAATATTAATTTGCTTTTTAACACTAATTACCTTAATCTTCTTAGCACATTTGGTTTGCACCCATGCTCATATTCGTCTATTTATAAATTACTGCGGCGCTTCATTATAACAACCTAGAAACTTAAAAATAACTGTTTCCTTTCTTGCTTTCTCTAATGCTGCGATAACTTTTTCCTCACGATCAGAGCCTAGGAAATCAAGAAGAAAAGCATATTTTCCAGGGTCGTTCCGAATAGGTCTTGATTCAATTCTAGTCAGATTCAATCCTGCATCCGAAAAGATTTTCAAAATATTAAATAATGCGCCTGCCTTATGCTCAGTGGAAAATACTATTGAACATTTATTGCCTGCTTTATTGCTTTCTTCATTGGATAATATCAGGAATCTTGTGGCATTTGTTTCATTATCCTCAATATCTTCAAAAAGAACATCCAAATTATACAATTCCGCACAAAGCTTGCTGGCAATTGCGGCAGCCGCCCTTGGCTTTTCTTTCGACAGCATCATTGCCGCTCCGGCAGTGTCGTAATATGGCCTGGACTCCAGCCTGTGCTTGGAAAGAAAGCGGCGGCATTGGGCTAAAGCTTGAGGATGCGAATAGACTACTTTTATTTCATGATAGTCCGTACCCGGTGACGCAAGCAAACAATGGTGAATTGGAATTTTCACTTCACCGACAATCTTAATTTTATGCACATCTGTTTCGACCAGCAGGTCATTAACTTGCGTAACCGCACCCTCCAGCGAATTTTCCACCGGAACGATGCCGAAATCCAGTTGTCTGTTAATTACCTCATCAAAAACATCGACAAATTCCATGCATGGGATAGGCACCAGACTGTTATCCACAATTCTTATCGCAACTTCACCATATGCGCCATGCTCACCCTGAAAACCGATAAGTTTTAGATCCTTTCGTTGCAGCAACTTACTTTCACTGATTATCTCTTTAAATAAAATCTCAGAAAACTCCGACCTGATTAATGCACTCGAACGGCGGCGCAGGCTGGCAATTATTTCCTGCTCTCTTCCCGGATCCGATATATTTGCCTTGAGTTTTCTTGTGCGTAATGTGTGTTCCATCCTTTGATTTATTAACTTCAATATCTCAAAATCAATCGAATCAATTTTTTTGCGCAGCCTTGCGAGCAACTCATTTGCTTCCATCAATTCTCACCCGTTTGTTGAATTATTTTTATTATCATACTATTAATAATAAATTTAGCAAATAGGCATTATTTTTAGAACCAAGCAATTTTATTGTTTTTTTGGCATGAGATGTGCTAGACTACAAATAATATGATTAAAGCCAATCAAGAGGTGTTTACTAGGCTTGGCAAACAGTAAAACGAAGCTAGCGAAAGACTTACTGCTGGACTTGCTCAAAGGAAATGAGATCTTGTCCCTGGAAGCGGCATATTCTCAGTGCAATTGCGACATTGACGCTCTTGCGGGAGCGCTATGCTCTCTTATTGAAAAAGAAGAGATCAGTATTGGGCGGCATAAAACAAGAGCCGGGTGGCTAATAGGAAATAAAGAGATCAATACGCCAGCGGGGGGAGCTACTTGGCATAGCGGGCGCGGGCAAATGCGAAACAGTCTGCCAAAAATCCTTAAGGAACTGAAAAAATACAGTCCTTGTCCGGATTTTCCTTCTCAAAACAGGCTTGATGACGTACAGGTAAAATCCATAATAGAATTATTGTCTGATGGACAACCGCGCTCTCGCCAACAGATAATTGCAGCCACAGGTATAGAAAATATTACTGCCCATATCTGTCAACAATTTGCCCGTTTACCAGACGGCCGTTATACTTTGCCCGACAGCAGCGGAGCCAGGGAATATTTTTTTGAATATATCAAGGAAAAACCCCGTCGACTTGCAGATCTTCTCCGACTTTTCCGGAAGCACAAAAACATAAGATCATTGTTAGCGACTGGAGAAAGTCAAGGTCATTTAATCAGACTTCCGCACGCCCTTATTACAACCAGCGATTCTCCCGAAGGCAGAACAGAATTAGAACGGCGCAGGCAGCTAAAGCTATGTCATGAAACTTTAAACTGCCTGGCGTCACCGTTCTTTACTTTAAAAGAATTAGGGATAAACCAGGGTGTTTTTCATAATATAGCTGATAAATACACAGTTACTGTTATATTTGATGGTAAAGAATATTTATGCCTGCGCCGGGAATTCCCCGGCGACATTATAGCGGAACAACTTGTAGATATAACTGGTCGTTACTTTGTCCCACCGGACAAAATAAGTGCTCCGGCCTTTTTAAAAACGCTTTCGATGGGTGAAAAGGAAGCCTTAAATTTTCTTGATATAAGCGAGGATATATTAAACCATTTAATTCAGACAAACAGTATTGAAGTTTTCTTTCTGGACGGTAAAAGGCGAATGTGGCGCAAAGACATTGAGCAATTGAGAATGAATAACACTCTGCTGCGAAATTTAACCAAAGAACATGAAAAGTTGAAAATTCCCCGAGCGGCAGTACTGCTGGGAGTCACTACCGGACAACTCAAACGCTTGGTTAACGAAGGCAAGCTTGATCCGGCCGGTTATTATGATAAGGATTTAAAATCAGGGCATTTTTTCAAGCGGAGAGATATTGAAGAATTACAAAAAAGCCTGCCGGAAATCTTATCAAGTTGGAATTCCATTGAAAAAAATAGTGCCGACAATTCTGGACACCATGGGATAAAAAAGTACCCGGCTAAAAAAAGGCCTTTACGCCGCGAAAAACCCACACCTGACAATGAGCGCCAGTTACATTTGGACCGTTTTCAAATTGAAGCAGTCGAGGCGCTCCGCGCTGGTCATTCTGTCCTGTTATCGGCGCCTACCGGCAACGGGAAAACCCTTGTGGCGGAAATACTGGCCAGAGATCTGATGGCTGCAGGCAGTGGAATGGTATATACTTCACCATTAAAGGCCCTTTCTAACCAGAAATACAGAGATTTCAAAGAAACATTTGGTTTGGACTATGTCGGGCTTGTCACCGGGGATATTAGCGTGAATCCCGGCGCCCCCCTGCTAATCATGACTACAGAAATTTTTAGAAACTGGTGTCTGGGTGAACCTGAACAATTAAAAAAAACAACATATGTTGTTTTTGATGAGATTCATTACCTTGACGACAGCGAACGGGGCACTACCTGGGAAGAAAGCATCCTGTTCGCCCCGCAGCATATTAAGCTATTGGGCTTGTCCGCAACGGTACCTAATATTGAGGAAATTGCCGAATGGATTAGCTCGGTGCGGCGTGAAAAAGTGACTATCATCGAAGAAAAAAAGAGACAAGTACCTTTGAAAATAAATTGGGTGACGCCAAATGGACAAATAGTTGAGGAAAACGAGGCAAAGCAAGAAGTCGATGAACTTGCTGAATACCTGAAAGCATTTCATAACAGAAGACATTGGGCGGAGGAGTGAGCAAGACGGAACTGCCGGAATTATCATGCAGTAGAATTGTTGAACTGATCCAAGACAAACTGCCGGCCCTTTTTTTCGTATTCAGCCGGGGCCGGACAGAAATTCTTGCGCAGGATTTAAGCCGGGAATGGGATTTTCTTGATCCCGAGGAGAAAAGCGACGCGAGAAAAATAATCAACGCCGCTGAATCTGAATATCCCGGTACGTTTAGCGGGCCGGGCTGGCACATATTAAAGCGGTTGCTATATCAGGGAATAGCCTATCATCACGCGGGCATGTTGCCGCCGGTCAAGTACCTGGTGGAAAACCTTTATTCCAAGCGTTTAATCTTTGTGGTGTTCTGCACGGAAACTTTTGCCGCCGGGGTCAATTTCCCTGCTGCCAGCGCCATATTTGATTCGACCAGAAAATGGGACGGCCATGATTTCCGTATCCTGCAAAACAGGGAATTCTACCAGATGGCCGGGCGGGCGGGACGGCGCGGCTTTGATCAGGTCGGTCACGCCGTTATCCGTATTGACAGTCGCTTTCCTGAACAAACCGGTTTTTTTGACGAGAAATTCGTTGAACCGGTTTCAGGCAGGCTGATTATCTCGCCAAACACTGTTCTCAGTCTATTAAGATATAAGTCTGATACAGAGATTGGACGGTTTTTAAATGACAACTTTAAAACATTCCAAACCAGGAAAAGGGAAAAAGAACTTGCAGATCAAATTAAACTATCTAAGGAACTCATCGTGGAATTAACATCAAGTCTATGCCGTGACACTTTAACTCTCAAATGTCCGATCGAGAGGGCAAGAGCGCACAGGCGGCTGAAGCATTCCCGCCGGCGCGGAGGTAACAAGGAAAAAGAATTGCTAAAAAGACAGCTCGCCTCATTCACCCCGAGGAAGTGCCGGGAAACAGACAAATGCCGTTCAAATGCTGAAAAGTTGAACAAGTTAAAAATTCATATTAACTTGCTTTATCAGGAATATAAGTCTGTTACGGAGCAAGTTGATTCAACCTTCAGAGAATATGGCGAGGTTCGTGATATACTTGAAAATTTGGGCTACGTGAAAAATAGGGAATTTTTCCCGCGTGGTTTATTTGCGCTTGAACTGCACGTGCAGGAAATATTTGTTACCGAGCTGGCTTTTTCCGGAATTATTGAAGATGCCGACCCGGCTGAAGTTGCGGCTGTGTTGGCAGGCGTCGAGTTTGTCCCCGGTAAAAACACGCGGGCTACCTGGCTGGACATTCCCGCCTTGCGGGAAGCTTCTCAAATAAGATGGGAATTGCTCAGCATGGGTGTCCCGGAAAGATTCTGCGTCTGGTCGGATTTACCTGGCGCGCTTGCTTACGCATGGTACAACGGCGCTAGTTTTAACGAGTTGCTGGAAATGTCAACTTTTCAACCAGGAGACGTGTTTTCCATCTTCAGGAGGGAAATTGACCTCCTCCGCCAGATTGAACGCGCGGCTGGGGACAACTTATCTATAGCGGAGAGAGTGAGGGCAATCCGGGGACGATTGGACCGGGAAGAAGTCGCCCTCTGTTTTTAATCATGAGTAATTCCATATTGGTATATCGCTTATATGATACAGCTGAAGAAATCAATCTCCACCGTGTGGAAGAAATCCTTTCCCAGGAACACCAGACCTCAAGAATGCGCCTTTCACGGATTAGACCCAAGTCAATCCAGTTCAAAAATCCGCCTGTGGCGGTGGACTTGGGAGAAATCCCGGTAACGCTCTGCAGCCGGACTTATAAAGCACAGTTTACGGGTAAGATCTATGATCTCGGTGTAATTGTAATTATCATGCGTTTACCCCTGCCGTCAGAAATTAAATATGAGGATATAAAAAACCTTTCTATTGAGCTTTATAATTCAGAAACAATAGAACCTGTTTTTTTAAAACAACTCTCCAATATCAGGAATATTCTCTCAACTGCTTTGATCAAAGAAGCATTTAGCGGGTTTGTAGAAGATTTTACTATTTTTTACTTTAGAGAATGGGATGAAACTTGGGATCCCGTACCATTGCTCCTGGCCGAAGCCGAACCGGTCAGCAAGGAAGTGCGCCGCGAAACCCTGCGCAACTCTTTTTCCTACGGCTTGGAGGATCTTACTATAATTACGTGGGATTCCGCCCTGGTTTATGACTCCACAGGGAGCACCGACATACCCGACCTGCTTGAGTTCGCCAATTCTCAGCTTCTTGAATTAAGATATTACGATAGTCTACTGACCGTTGAAATGGAAAATATGTACGATGCCATCGAGGAAGCGGAAAAACTGACCAGCTTCAGGCGCCTGAACCATTACCGGCGGATCATGAACCAGTTGATGGAGTTGATCGTAGACGTCACTGAAATCACAGAAAGAATTGACAATTCCCTAAAAGTAACCGAGGATGTCTTTTACGCCCGTATTTATGGCACCGCTCTTTCTATCTTGCGTACAAAAAATTGGGCTGAGAGCATCAACAGGAAAATAACAATTATAACCCAAAGCTATACCATGCTGAGCAACAGGAATATTAATCAGCGCTCAGAACTTCTGGAGCTTGCCATTATATTCCTTATCCTTCTGGAAGTTTTCCTGGGTGTGTTTGGGCTCATGAAGTAAGTGAACAACGAATCCATATATTAACACTGCTGTCTTATTCCCATATTTCAATTTCCAGATCCTTAATCATCTGCAAGTCGTGCTCAATTCCTCTGCCGCTAGTGGTAAGGTAATTACCTACCATTAACCCGTTGACGCCTGCCAGAAGCGCGGTGGACTGCAGATCCCGCAAGGCGGCTTCCCTGCCGCCGGCTAGGCGGATGACCGCGCCGGGCAGGACCATCCTGAACATGGCCAGCGTCTGAAGCACTTCCAATGGCGCAGGAACGTGGCTGCCCCATAAAGGGGTACCTTTGATGGGGGTTAAGATATTTACCGGCACAGATGTTACATGCAGTTCCTTTAACTTGAAGGCCATTTCAACCCGCTGTCGCCAGCTTTCACCCAAACCAATAATTCCTCCCGCGCATATTTCCAACCCGGCCTTTCCCGCAGCACGGATCGTTTCGACTCTTTCATTAAATAAATGCGTAGTACATATTTTCGCATAGAAACTCCGGGAAGTTTCTATATTATGGTGATACCTGGTCACTCCGGCTTTTTTCAAAAGCACCGCTTGATCGTAATTGATTATTCCCAAAGAGGCGCACAAATTGAGGCTGGTCTTTTCCCTGAGAATTTCAAATATCGCAAGAATTTTATCAAAATCGCTATTTAAAATGCCTTTGCCGCTGGTAACCAGGGAAAAACGGCGGGCTCCTTCTGCCTCCATTTCTAATGCCTGTTCCAGGATTTCTTCTTCTGAAAGTAGCGAATATACATCTATGTCAGTGCGGTAATGACCCGACTGGGCACAAAAAATACAATCCTCGGAACAGCGGCCGGATTTCACGTTCATGATGGAACAGAGATCCACCCTGTTGCCGTGCAGGTGGCGGGTTACCAGCAAAGCTGCCAGAAAGAGTTCATTTAACCGCTCACCAGTTAGTTCACCCATAGCCAGCGCCTCGTCAAAAGTTATCTCTCCGCCGGATTTTATTTTTTCAACCAACTCATCAAACATTAATCCACCTCCAAACATTTCTTAACAGCCTAATTTCACTTGATTATCCCTGCCCGCCCGGGCAAATGCAGACAATGCTTGATCCAGATCACCACGGGTATGGATAGCCATGACCGTCGCCCTGATTCTGCATGTCCCCTGTGGGACCGTCGGTGGCCGGATACCTGGAGCAAAAACACCTTCTTCTAGCAAAGCCTGCGCAAGATGCATAGTCTTATCTGCGTCCCCAATCAAAACCGGGATGATGGGAGAGTCTTCGGACGGTACTTTATAGCCCATACTTTTCAGACCAACCCTGAGATAACGGGCATTTTCCCATAACTGCGCCCTAATTTCCGGTTGCCGCTCAACCAGGCGGAGAGCAGCCAGAGCAGCACCCACAGCCGCCGGCGCCGGCGCGGTAGAATAGATAAAACTCCTTGTTTTGTTCCTTAAATAGTCGATTAGTTCACGTTTCCCAGCCACGTAAGCTCCAGCACTGCCCAGGGCCTTGCTCAGTGTGCCCATTTGCACCTGAACTTTGCCTTCCAGGCCAAAATGTTCTACTGTGCCCGCTCCCCTCCTGCCTAAAACCCCGGTCCCGTGAGCGTCATCCACCATAACAAAAGCACCGTATTGCCCCGCCAGCGCCACGATGTCCGGCAATGGCGCCAGGTCGCCGTCCATGCTGAACACGCCGTCAGTAACGATCAGACGGCGCCGGTACCCTTTTGCCTGCCTTAATATTTTCTCCAGGTGTTCCATGTCCCTGTGACGGTATACTTTAACTTTCGCACGGCTAAGACGGCAACCGTCAACAATGCTGGAGTGATTTAACTCATCGCTCAACACCACGTCGCCCCTGTCGACCAGCGCCTGGATCACCCCGAAATTTGCCATGTAACCTGAGCTAAAGGTTATTGCCCCTTCTTCTCTTTTAAAACGAGCAATTTCCTTTTCCATTTCCTCATGCAACGCGTAATTACCTGTAATCAGGCGCGAACCGCCTGAGCCGGCACCCCAGCGATCGACAGCCAGCTTGGCCGCTTCCTTCACCTCCGGGTGCTCAGTCAGACCCAGGTAATTATTGGATGAAAGGAGAACGCATTCCTTCCCTCCGATAACCGTCCTGGACGCTTGAGATCCGTCCAGCCGCCGCATCTGCCGGTAATATCCTTTTTTTAACAATTGCTCCATTTCTTCCACCACAAAATTCATTGGTCAAGCGCTCCTTCAGCTAGTTATTTAGCAAATCCCATAATATTTTCCGGTCTAACCGGTTATTTTGGCTATTGAATGATAGGTGATATCAAGCACCCGGTCTAATTCCGGGATGCTCATTGACAGCAACGGCATCAATACTATGACATTGCCCAGGGGACGGATAACAAGGCCGTTTTTTCTGGCCTCCATGATGACCTTATGCCCAATGTTATCCTCCCACAGGTAGGGCTCTTTAGTACCTTTATTCTTCACCAATTCAATACCGGCCATCAGACCCTTTTGCCTGATGTCACCCACATGGGCGAGACCAATAAATCTTTTCAGGCCTTGCTCAAGAAATGAAATTTTCTCACCCAGTCCGCCAATTATTCTTTCTTCCTCAATTAGTTTGATATTGGCCAGAGCCGCGGAGCAGGCCACCGGATTCCCGGTATAGGTATGACCGTGGAAAAAAGTCTTGCATTCCGAGTGCGTCCCGAGAAACGCCTGATATACTTCATATGTGGCGAGCGTAGCGGCCAGGGGCAGATAGCCTCCGGTGATGCCCTTAGCGAGGCACATCAAATCCGGAGTCACACCTTCATGTTCGCAGGCGAACATTTTACCCGTGCGCCCAAACCCGACGGCAACCTCATCGGCGATCAGTAAAATATTGTAGCGGCTGCACAGTTCCCTCACCCTTCTTAAATAACCTTCCGGGGCAACGATCATCCCCGCGGCCCCCTGTACAAGAGGCTCAATAATCATAGCAGCGATTTCATGGTGGCTTTTGGCCATTACCTCTTCCACAGCCTGAGCGCAGGCCATGCCGCAGGAAGGCTTGGCCAGACCCAGCGGGCAGCGGTAGCAATAAGGAGCTGGCACATGCACACAGTCAAAAAGAAGCGGCCTGAATATATCGTGAAACATCTCCATCCCACCAACGCTAACAGAGCCGATGGTATCCCCGTGGTAAGCCTCCCCCATGGAGATGTACCTTATTTTCTTGCTGAAAGCTCCGCCATCTTTCTGTTTCCAGTATTGGAAGGCTATCTTGAGGGCAATTTCTACAGCAGTGGACCCACTATCTGAATAAAAAACTTTATTTAAGCCGGGCGGCGTGATTTCTACCAATTTTTTTGCCAGTAAGATTGAGGGGACATTAGCAAGACCCAGGAGCGTCGAGTGGGCTATTTTATTTAATTGTTCCTCAATGGCGCTGTTTAAATCTTTTTTATTATGCCCGTGCACAGTCACCCAGAGAGAAGACACACCATCAAGATAACGCTTCCCCTCAATGTCAATGAGATAACTTCCTTCCCCCCTTTCAACAACAAGAGGACTGTCTTTTATGTACTCCTGCATTTGAGTAAAGGGGTGCCAGATGTATTCCCGATCCCACTGCTCCAATAGTTCGCTGGTATAATTTTTCATTGATTTTCCCCCCATTCACATTAACCTGCGCCAGTCTACTTTTTCCTCAATTGTCTCCAACAAACCGCCGGCACAACCCGACTCGACACTCATCTCCGGCAGATAAGGCACAATACCGAGAATCGGCACTCCGGTCATCCCTTCAATAACTTCGGGGTTGGTCCGCTCGGCTAAAGTAGCCTGCTCCTCCCGGTAACCGTTAATAATAATCCCCTTTACTTCTAACCCTGACCACAAGGCGTACCTGACCGTCAGGACAGTGTGGTTAATTGTGCCCAGTCCCGGCCTGGCCACCACCAGCAAAGGAGTACCCAGCAGATGCGCCAGGTCCGCCATGGTAAAGCCGTAATCTACCAGGGGAACGCAGAGCCCGCCTGCCCCTTCAACCAGAACAAAATCATTTTCGCAAGTCAGGTTATGGTATTTATCAACTAAGTATGCGGGGTCGATTATCTGTTCTGAAACCCGCGCGGCAATATTGGGTGATAGTGGCATCCTGAAACAATAGGGGTTCATGTCCCTGGAGTATGGCAAACCGGCCGCCGCCTGGTAAAAAAGAGCGTCTTCAGAAAGCAGGCCCTCACCACTCTCAATCCCGCCGGTCTGCACTGGTTTAAAAGCCGCTGCTTTAACCCCGTTTTTCCTAAAAACCCCGGCCAGGCCGCCGGTGATTACCGTCTTACCCACCCCGGTATCTGTTCCTGTTATAAACAAACCTTTTGCCAAAAAATCACCTTCTTTCTGTAATTCCAACTTCCTGTTTTATTGTCAACCTAATCCATGGCAAAGGTTAACTTTAATATATTATGCACACAGCCAATTGTCAACCCCAATAACATTAACATGTTTACATTTGCAGTAATAGATTATGAAATCTGGATGTAAGCATTCATTAACCCGGCCATTGAAGGGATGGCACTATCTACGGCAAACGACTTGCGGAGCGCCGGTAACAGCAGTCGGCGAAGCGAGGGTAACCGGACGTAGAAAACGTCTCGAAGTCATTACATCTGCATAATTAGAAGCTTCGCTTTTCCTCGAAAAGACAGGATAAACGTCAATGCTTCAGGCTAAACTTAAACAATAAGGATGCGGTTGTTATAAAAACCTGGAACAAATCGGCGGAGGTAGTCGACATGGCCGGTATTTCATTACCCGGAACCACCCTCCTGGTGTTATGCGGCACGCCTGGCTGCGGCAAATCCACTTTTGCCTCCCGTTATTTTAGAGAAACAATGATAGTGTCTTCGGATCAATGCCGTTTCCTGGTTAGCGACTCTGAAACCAACATGGCGGCTTCCAGGGAAGCGTTCAAACTTTTTCGCTTCACCATTGAGCGCCGCCTGTCCCTCGGCCGCTTTACGGTAGCCGATTCCACCGCCATCACCCGGCAATCCCGCGGTGAGCTTCTCCGTATCGGCAGAAAATACGGTTTCAATATCACCTTGTTGATTTTTAATATACCCGAGGATGTTTGCCTGGCGCGGAATGCGGGGCGGGAGCGCCGGGTGGTCCGATCGGTAATAGCAAAAATGCGGCAGATGCTTCAACGGACTCTGCGAGACGCCCATAATGAGGGTTTTGACAATGTTTATATTATCACTGAAGGAGATCTAAACAATCCTGCATTTAGAATTAATATTCGCAACTACGAGGTTACTTTGCCCGGGCCTTTCGACATTATCGGAGACATCCACGGCTGTTTCGATGAGCTGACCATGCTTCTTGATAAACTCGGCTACCGCAACCGGTCCAATCACTACGCTCACCCGGCGTGTAGAAAGGCTGTCTTTCTTGGCGACCTCACCGACCGGGGACCCCGCGGTTTAGACAGCTTCTGGCTGGTAAAAGCAATGGTCGACTCGGGGAACGCCCTTTATATTCCTGGTAACCACTGCCGGAAGCTTTCACGCTACCTGGAAGGAAGAAACGTCAAAATCGCCCATGGCATGGAAAAGACAGTAGCTGAAATTGAAGCGCTAACGGAAGACGAAAGGGAGTTTTTTAGAGAAGAATTTCTTAAACTTTACCGCGAAGCGCCACCCTACTTAATCCTTGACAAAGGAAAGCTGGTGGTTTCCCATGGCGGAATTAAAGAGGATATGATCGGAAAAGTAAGCGGGCGGATAAGAAACTTCTGTTTCTTCGGAGATGCGACTGGAGAGATAACCGAAGCTGGCCTTCCGGTCCGACGGGACTGGGCCCAATCGTATAGAGGTGACGCTTTGATCGTATACGGACATTCACCTGTTCCTGAAGCCGTATTTGTAAACAACACAATTGACATTGACCAGGGCTGCGTTATGGGGGGCAAGCTTACCGCTTTACGCTACCCGGAATTGGAAATAACGCAAGTTCCAGCCATGGCCGCTTACTACGAAAGGACCGGTTTCAGTAAAAACACTTTTACCCATGATGATATGTGTTATATTGCAGACTCGCAACAATAAAACGTCATTTTAGTCGAATTGCCGAATTAGCCCTTAACCAAGAACATCATGGATTTACAGATGTTGAGGCAAGGCGGCAGAGATTACATAGGGGATAGTGATGGTAAGGCTGACAAGTTTATTTAGCACACAACTGTTTCACTTTGGGCAGTAAGTCCATAATGTCCAAAACCCGCGTTTCCTGGGGATAGCTGAGGAAAACAACACCGGTTGTAAAGTCGCCGGAACCGGGATCAGTCCGGTAAAAATCTTAAATTATCTTGATGAGGCTTTGCCTCCCGCTAAACGCTGTCTGATCTTGTCAATAGCATCAATAACCGCCTTCGCCGCCGGCCCGCCGGTCAGCCGTCTGGCTTCGACACAACATTTGATATTTATGGCCTCATACACGTCCTCTTCCACCAGAGGACTAAATTTTTTATATTCTTCAAGGCTTAGCTGTTCAAGGTTCCGGGCTTGTTCCAGACAGTAAAAAACTGCCTTCCCCACTACCGCGTGAGCCTCGCGAAATGGCACACCCTTGCGCACCAAGTAATCAGCCAAGTCGGTGGCGCAGGTGAAACCGCCCTTTGCCGCCGCCGCCATATTGTCTTTCTTGACTCGCATCGTATTAATCATCCGTCCGAAAACCAGCAGACATTTTTTAACGGTATCCACAGCGTCAAAAAGCGATTCTTTGTCCTCTTGCATATCTTTGTTGTAGGCCAGAGGAAGCCCTTTTAGCATGGTCAACAGCGCCTGCAGATCCCCAAAAACCCGGCCGGACTTGCCCCGGATCAATTCGGCCACATCCGGATTCTTTTTCTGGGGCATCATGCTGCTTCCGGTGCTGTAAGCGTCGTCCAGTTCAATAAAGTCGAACTCGGCGGTAGACCAAAGGATTATTTCTTCACAAAACCGGCTTAAATGGACCATAATTAAAGAAGCCGCCGCCGTGAACTCCACCGCGAAATCACGGTCGCTCACCGCGTCCAGGCTGTTCCAGGTAATTGACGAAAAACCAAGCTGGTCAGCAACAAATTCCCGGTCAAGGGGAAAGGTTGTCCCCGCGAGGGCACCCGCTCCCAAAGGCATCTCGTCAGTCCGGCGGCGGCAGTCCCTCAGCCGGGCCTCATCCCGGCCAAACATCTGGCAGTAGGCCAGCAAATGGTGCGCAAACGTTACCGGCTGCGCGCGTTGGAGGTGAGTATAGCCGGGCATTACAGTATCCATGTGCTTTTCCGCCAGACTCAATAAGTCGGCTTGAAGCTGACGAAGCAATGCGCCGACTTGATCTATTTCGTCTTTGACATACATGCGGATATCAAGGGCTACCTGGTCGTTCCTACTGCGCGCAGTGTGTAGTTTCTTACCAACTTCGCCCACTTTAGCAGTCAGCAACTGTTCCACATTCATGTGGATGTCCTCCGCGCTAACGGTAAACTCCACCCGGCCGCCATCGATATCGGATAACACCTCTTCCAGCCCACGGACCAGTTCCTCTGATTCCGCGGCCGAAATAATCCCGGTCCTACCCAACATCTGTGCATGGGCGATACTGCCTTTGATGTCATATTTATAAAGCCTCTTATCAAAAGAAATGGACGAGTGAAAGTCTTCTACCAGACAATCGGTTTCTTTTTGAAAGCGGCCGCTCCATAGCTTGCTCATAACCTGACACTCCTTTGGCTTATCCTCAGCAGATATACATTTATAATATTATTTTAACATGAGTTTTTTGTACTGCAAAAGAACAAATTCAATTTTGGCAACCACTTCAGTCATATAACGCGCTATGTTCGGCTCTGCAAAAGTAAATAGGAAGGAGGCAGACACCTTACTCATCTGCCTCCTTCCTATTTGCTTCCGGATATAGTATCCATCGCTTAGATTAATCCTCCTTCCCGTATTCGTCATCATAGATTGACTCTAATCCGATGTCTTCCAGGATTTCATTAATTAATTCCCTAGTCATTCACTCATCCTCCTTTCTTTTAGCGGAATAAAATGATTATAATACCTATTTATGGTTAAGTCAACAGAAATTTATTAATCCTTATACCTGGTCCGGTATATAAACTTGTCACTGCCGCATTTTTTACAGCGGCTGTCCTTTGTCAGCATTTGCCAGATTTCCTCTTTGGTCACTTCTCCCCTGCGGGCAAGATCGACGGTTACTGTTTCTATATCGTGCCTGTTCTCACAGATAAATGTAATAACTAGTTTACTCAATCTAATTTACCTCTTCACTTTTTAGACCAAAATAAATTACCAGTGACCGCCTCCTGCACTCGGCTCGGCGTCCGTCACCGGCAAGCTTTTTTCAGAAAATATAACATCATAATATTATAAAAAACTATTTCTCTTCTTATGCTAAGAAGCTTTATAAATAATATTTCTCGTTTCAGATGTAGTCCCGCCAAATTCATTTGTCGCCACTATTAACAAATCGTTGACGCCGCCACCGTCTTTAGATAAGGTCACGTCGGCGGAAAACTGGCCGTTACTTGTGGTGCCTTTAAAGATCAAGCTTTTTACAGCGGTGTCTCCATTGTAATAGTTGTTATAAATCTCAACTAAGTTATTGGGTTCAGTAAAACCGCTGATCTTAATTTTTTCAGTGGAAACATAACCGTCTTTCGGTTGCGGCGATGAAACAACGAGCGTAGGTTGTTTATTAAGCTTACTGTAGGTGACGACTTGCTGAACAGTGCTTGTTTTTCCTTTTTGATTAGTTGAAACAACTTTAACTATATTTTCACCCTTTTCCATCGGAACTCTAACGATAAAATTACCTTTCTCATCAGGTGTTACCCGATAGCCGTTGGCATCCACCTGACATCCAGGCTCGGTTACGCCATTAATAATCATTGTTTCTGAGTCAGAATTATAGGTCCCCGGAATGGTCACATCCAATTTGGGGTTGCTGGAAGGAATATAGTTTACGCTTTTTGCTGTTGAGTAAATTGATTTGTTATCAAATGAAACAACCTTTATCGAAACGGAATTTAACCCTGGAACCAATTTTAGCTGGGCATTAAAATTCCCAGCCGCGTCAACCGCAACCTCTGATTCATTAATAAATATACGCTGTCCCGTCCCAATGTTTCCAGGTATATTTAGGATTTCTTCCTTAGATGTCTCTGGTATATTTAAAACCAAACCGGAGGAGGAGGAAGGAAGTCCTCCTCCCCCTTCTTGTTCTGTGGGCACTTCTGGTTGTTCTTGTGCCTTATTATTAAAACAACCGGTTAATACACCTACAGTTAATAAGAATAAAACGGTGGCAAAAGCAATCTTTTTCATTAGGATGACTCCAGAAATAAAGCTTAGGCTAATTCTACTTCAGTCCCGCATTCTTCTCCATAAGCGCACGTACCTTCAATGGCAATCCAAAAAGATTTATAAAACCTTCCGCGTCCCGCTGGTTGTATATTTCGTCCCTGCTGAAGGTGGACAGTTCCTGGTTGTAAAGGGAGTATGGCGATTTTGTGCCCGCCGGTGTGCAATTTCCTTTGTATAGTTTCATTACCACTGTACCGGTAACTGTTCTCTGGGTGCTGTCCACAAAAGCGTCGAGAGCTTCTCTGATTGGGGCGAACCATACCCCGTCGTAAACCAACTCGGCATACCGGGAAGCTACTAATTCTTTAAAATGCATAGTTGCGCGGTCCAGGGTCAACAACTCCAGTTCATGGTGGGCCTGGTACAAGACCGTGCCGCCCGGAGTCTCGTAAACACCGCGGGATTTCATGCCCACCAGCCGGTTTTCCACCATGTCGGCGATGCCGACACCGTTTTCCCCCGCGATCTTATTAAGCTTTTCAACAAGTGCTACCGGATCAAGTGCCGCCCCATCGACTTTAACGGGTATACCACATTCGAATTCTATGCTGACGTAGGCCGGCTTATCGGGAGCTTTTTCCGGCGGTGTGATTAATTCTAAAATATCCGGCTTCGGCTCGTTCCACGGGTCTTCCAGATCCATACCCTCATGGCTCAGGTGCCATAGGTTGCGGTCCATGCTGTAAGCACGTTCCTTTGTTACCGGCACCGCAATGCCTCTTGCATTGGCGTAATCAATGGCATCCTCTCTTGAACGAATATCCCATTCCCGCCAGGGAGCGATAATTTTTAACTCCGGAGCGAGAGACTTCACCGCCAGTTCAAAGCGAATCTGGTCGTTGCCCTTGCCGGTGGCGCCGTGCGCCACCGCATCGGCGCCTTCTTTCTTAGCAATTTCAACCATCCTTTTAGCGATTAACGGCCGGGCCATCGAAGTGCCAAGCAAATATTTGCCTTCGTAAATTGCGCCGGCTTTTAAAGTGGGATATATGTAATCCTCAACAAGCTCCCGCTTGAGATCCTCGATATAGATCTTACTGGCGCCGGTTTTAATGGCCTTTTCGTTAAGAGGATCCAGTTCCTCCCCCTGGCCCACGTCGGCCGCCATTGCAATAACCTCATAACCGTAATTTTCTATTAGCCAGGGGATAATAATTGATGTATCCAGTCCACCGGAGTAAGCTAAAACAACCTTAGGCATTTGTGCAACATCTCCTTAACATTGTTGAACTAACTTTATGCTACTTGTTAAACAATAGTTATGAAATTGCCATTAAGCACAATCATCAGGCATAATATTACTCTGTTGTAGAATTCTACAACAGTTATTCACGTATGTCAATAAATTATAACAGTAAAGCCAAAACAGCCTTCTGAGCATGCAAGCGGTTTTCCGCTTCATCCCAGACTGCTGAATGCGGCCCGTCAATCACTTCGGCGCTTACTTCCTCGCCCCGGTGGGCAGGCAGGCAATGAAGAAAGATGTAATCTTGCGCGGCGTGGGCAACCAGCTTTTCATTGACCTGATACGGGGGGAATACGCCGGCCCGTCTGTTCTGTTCAGCTTCCTGCCCCATGCTGGCCCAGACGTCGGTTACTACTACATCAGCTCCCGAGACTGCTTCAACCGGGTCGGTCAGTACTTCCATCTTGCTGCCGGTCAACAAAGTGTCTTCTCTCGCTAACCGGATGATTTCCCCATCAGGCATATATCCTTCGGGGCAGGCCACACTAATGTCCATACCCACCTTGGCGCAACCGAATAGCAGGGAATGACAGATATTATTACCATCCCCGACATAGGCCAGCTTTAAACCGGCAAAAGTTCCCTTCCGTTCTTTTATAGTTTGCAGGTCGGCCAGGATCTGGCAGGGGTGCAGGAGGTCGGTCAGCCCATTTATCACCGGAATGGTGGCATACCGTGCCAGTTCTTCTACTTCGGCATGAGAGTAAGTTCTTATCATAATGCCATCCAGGTAGCGGGAGAGTACCCTGGCTGTATCGGCGATACTCTCGCCCCGCCCGAGCTGCAAGTCATTTGTGTTTAAAAACATCGGGTAACCTCCAAGTTGGTACATGGCTACCTCGAAGGAAACTCTGGTACGGGTGGAAGACTTTTGAAAGATCAGTCCTAAAGCCTTTCCCTGCAGGCAAGCATGGGGTATCTTAAAATTTTGTTTTTCTTTTAATTCCCCGGCCAGCTCAATAATGGCAGTCACTTCATCCGGACTGAAATCATGCAGGCTTAAAAGGTCGCGCCCCTTTAAATCAACTTTCTTTGCATCCAAGTATAATATCCCCTCCCTCAAAAAGCTCAACGCTACGCTTTACGCCCCGAATTCGGCCATGCTTAACGGCTCCGGCCCTCCGCCCTGCTTTAGATAGTGCAGTACTACAGATAACGCACGCGCGGTGTCAAGTGAAGTTAGACAAGGCACTTTATATTCAGCAGCGGTTCTCCTTAGCAAAAAGCCCGGCCGCTCGCGGTTTTTCCCCCGGGTGGGGGTATTAATCAACAGAGCTATATTCCCGGAACGAACTAAGGTAACCGTTTCTTTTACTTCATGCACCGCCAGCCCAGCTTTTTTCAGGAATTCCGCCGTACCGGTGGTAGCCTGAAGCCGGAACCCGAGGATAGCGTATTCACGCGCCAGAGGTATAGCTTCCTCTTTATCCCGGTCCGCTACGGAAAAAAGCACGTCTCCGCTAAACGCCACCCGCAAACCGGCTGACTGCATCGCTTTATACAGGGCATGAGAAAATGTGCGGTCAACCCCCATTACTTCACCGGTTGACTTCATTTCAGGTCCCAGCGAGATCTCAACCTGGCTGAGCTTTTCAAAGGAGAATACCGGCGCTTTCACAGCGATAAAACCATGCTCGGGTCCCAGTCCGGGATGGTAACCCAAATCCGCCAGACTTCTGCCCAGCATTGTTCTCGTTGCCGCTTGAACCATCGGAACCCCGGTAACCTTGCTCAATACTGGGACAGTGCGTGATGCACGCGGGTTTACTTCCAGGACGTAGACCCCGCTGTCATCTACAACATACTGAATATTAATCAGTCCGCAGATTTGCAGGGCCCGGCCGATCTTCAAAGTATATTCAACAATCTTTTCCACCACCTGGCGGCTTAAGGTCTGGGGCGGATAAACGGCAATACTGTCACCCGAATGTACTCCGGCTCTCTCAATGTGTTCCATGATCCCCGGGATAAAAAGTTCCCGCCCGTCGCCGATAGCGTCCACTTCCACTTCTTTTCCAAGAATATATTTATCAACCAGCACCGGATGTCTGGGAGAAACTTGAACGGCAGTAGCCATATACTTCAACAACTCGGTTGTATTATTGACAATTTCCATCGCGCGCCCGCCAAGTACGTAAGATGGCCTTACCAGGACAGGGTAGCCTAACTTCTCGGCTATGTCCCGGGCTGCTTCAACTGTTGTTGCCGATTTTCCCTCCGACTGCGGCACACCAAGTTCCGTTAACAATTTTTCAAATTTGCCGCGGTCCTCGGCTGTATCAATCCCTTCCACCGGGGTACCGAGAATTTTAACACCCATTGAGACAAGTCCGGCGGTAAGGTTGATTGCTGTCTGCCCGCCAAACTGGACAATTACACCGAGAGGCTTTTCTTTCTCTATTACATTTAACACGTCTTCCAGAGTCAACGGCTCAAAATAAAGTTTGTCGGCTGTATCAAAGTCAGTGCTGACTGTTTCCGGGTTGTTGTTAATGATTACGGCTTCGACGCCCTCCTTTTGCAACCCCCATACTGAATGAACAGAACAGTAATCAAATTCTATACCCTGCCCGATGCGAATCGGCCCTGAACCTAAAACAAGCACTTTTGGCCGCCCGGAAACCGGCACCTCGTCCTCATCTTCATAAGTTGAATAATAATAGGGAGTGACAGCGGCAAACTCGGCGGCACAGGTGTCAACAATTTTATAAGTGGGAACAACCCCATACTCCTTGCGCAAAGCGCGCACGTCTCGCGCCGTCCGTCCGGTCAGGCGGCCGATCAAAGAGTCAGGCAGACCACAAATTTTTGCGCGGCGCAACAAATCCTGAGAGGGCTTGGGGCCCTCGGCACGCAGCTTACATTCCAGCTCAATTATTTTTTTTATTTTGCTAAGATAAAAATAATCGATCATGGTAAGTTGGGCTATTTCACGCATACTCCAAAAGCGACTGAAAGCCTCGGCTATGGCAAAAAGGCGAAGATCGTTGGGATATGAAAGATTATCCTGGAGTTCCATCTCAGACCAGGCAGCGGCCCCGCGCAAATGGAGGCTATCCACACCCACCTCCAAAGAACGCACCGCTTTCATTAACGCCCCTTCAAAAGTACGGTCAATAGACATAACCTCCCCTGTAGCCTTCATTTGAGTAGTCAGGGTCCGGTCAGCGCTGCCGAATTTGTCAAAAGGCCAGCGTGGTATCTTCACAACCACATAGTCTAAAGCCGGTTCGAAGCAGGCCGTGGTCTTGCCGGTAACGGGGTTGACAATCTCATCCAGATTAAGCCCAATGGCTATCTTGGCGGCCATCTTCGCTATCGGGTAGCCGGTAGCTTTGGAAGCCAGCGCGCTTGAGCGGCTGACCCTGGGATTAACCTCGATTACAAAATAATTCATACTTTTAAGATCGAGGGCAAACTGGACGTTGCATCCACCTTCCACTTCCAGCGCGCGAATAATCCGCAAAGAAGCCGACCGCAGGAGCTGATATTCTTTATCAGAAAGAGTCTGAGACGGGGCTACGACAATACTGTCCCCTGTATGAATACCAACCGGGTCGATGTTTTCCATATTGCAAATAGTAATACAGTTGTTTGCGCCGTCCCGCATTACCTCGTATTCTATCTCTTTCCATCCGGCAACACTTTGCTCCAGGAGCACCTGGCCGATCATGCTCATCTTGAGGCCACGGCTGGCAACTTCAGTTAAATCGAACTCATTATAAGCAATCCCACCGCCTGTTCCGCCAAGGGTATAAGCCGGCCTGACAATGACCGGATAACCGTTCAAACTGGCGAAAGAAAGACATTCTTCCACGCTTTCAGCGATAGCGCTGTCAGGCACCGGTTCACCGATTTCGAGCATCAGCTTTTTAAAAAGCTCCCTGTCTTCGGCATGTTTAATAGCCTCCAGCGAGGTTCCCAATAACTTCACTTTGTACTCAGCCAGCACACCTTTTTCCGCTAATTCCACGGCAATATTCAGACCGGTCTGGCCGCCCAGGGTAGGCAGCAGTCCGTCTGGGCGTTCCCGGGCAATGATCCTGGCTAAGCTTTCCCATGAGAGCGGCTCTATGTAAACCAGATCCGCAATATCAAGATCAGTCATAATGGTAGCCGGGTTGGAATTAACCAGCACCACGGAAATACCTTCTTCGCGCAACGCCTTACAGGCCTGGGTACCGGCATAGTCGAATTCCGCAGCCTGACCGATAACAATCGGACCGGAACCTATTACCAGAACCTTTTTTATGTCATTCCGCTTAGGCATTGCCAAACCTCCCGTCATTCACTCTCGGGCGAAGGTCAAACTCACTGCTTCGCTCACTTAGACAGTTCTCTACTAATCAGTAGACTCATTCGCTCCTTTGAATTAGAGCTCCCTAATCGTCCTACAGGTAAGCGTCACGTCATACTGAGCAATTACCCATAACTCCCTCCAGTATCCCCACAGCATGGTCTACATCCTGCTTTGTTATTGTCAGCGGTGGGATAAAACGAAGTACATTATTATTGACACAATTGATTAAAAGTCCTTTCTCACGGCAACCGTTAACGATATCCTTGCCTTCTATTTTTAACTCAATTCCCAGCAAAAGGCCGAGCCCGCGAACTTCTTTTACATAATCATATTTTCCGGCCAACTCCACCAGCTTATCATACATATAGGCGCCCACGGCGGCTGCATTTTCCACCACGCCACCAGTAAGCAGCAAATCCATGGCAGCCAGCGCGGCAGCACAGGCCAGCGGGTTGCCGCCAAAAGTGGAGGCATGATCCCCCGGCTGGAAAGCCGCGGCGACTTCGTCTGTCGCCAGCATGGCGCCGATAGGAAAACCCCCGCCCAGCGCTTTAGCCAGGGTAATGATATCAGGCTCCACACCGTAGTGCTGATAAGCCAAAAAACGTCCGGTTCGCCCCAAACCGGTCTGCACTTCGTCGAAAATCAGCAACGCGCCATGTTCTTGGCAGAGCATTTTCACTCCTTCCAAGTAGTAACGCGACGCCACATTGACACCGCCTTCCCCCTGAACCGGTTCAAGCATCACAGCGCAAGTGGCCGGGCCGACAGCCTGCTCCAAAGTATCTAAATCATTAAATGGAACGTATTTGAACCCGCCAGGTAGTGGCTCAAACCCTTTTTGATATTTAGGTTGCCCCGTCGCGGTAATAGCCGCCAGGGTCCGGCCGTGGAAGGAATTCAAGGCGGTGACAATTTCCACCTTTTCCGTTCCATGCTTGATCTTGGCGTATTTACGGGCCAATTTAATCGCCGCTTCGTTGGCCTCCGCACCGCTGTTGCAAAAAAAAGCCTTATCCATGGCTGAATTCTCCGCTAACAGCTTTGCCAAAAGCGCCTGGGGCTCAATGTAATACAGGTTGGAGCAGTGAATGAGCTTTTTAGCCTGCTGGCTAATAGCATCCACTACTTCCGGGTGACAGTGACCCAGATTGTTGACAGCAATGCCACTTACAAAGTCCAGGTATTCCTTTCTGTCGGCGTCCCACATCAAGGCGCCCTCGCCTTTCACCGGGGCCAACTGGAGGCGTCCCACATTGCGCATTAGGTATTTATCGCCCAACTCGATTATTTCTTTTGTGTTCATCATGAAACCTCCTTACTCTAAACCTATCCCTTCATCTAAACCAAGCATGATATTCATATTCTGTACCGCCGCTCCCGAAGCTCCCTTGCCAAGATTGTCAAGGCGTGATAAAAGCAATATCTGCTCACTATCTCCAAAAACAAATATTTCAATCCGGTTGGTGTTATTACACCCGGTAGCGTCTAAAAACCCGTTATCGAGGTAACTCTCCGATCCATACGGCATAACGCGCACAAAACGTTCGGATGCGTAATATGAAGCCAAAATATTTTGCACATCTTCGGCTGAAATTTTCTTGCTCAACAATCTCGCTAACAAAGGAACCGCGACAACCATCCCTTGATAAAAATCGCCAACAATTGGGGTGAACAGAGGTGGAAATACAAGCCCATTTACTTTTTGCATCTCAGGTAAATGTTTATGTTTCAAACTTAATGCGTAAAACTGAGGACTTTCTAGGTTCTTTTTATCCGCGCCAGTTCCTTCGTATTTCTCTATTAATTTTTTTCCGCCTCCGCTATAACCAGTTACAGACTGACAGGTTACCGGGTAATCTTTCGGTACTATCCCCTCCTGGATAAGCGGATAAAGAGCCATATTGAACCCCGTGGCATGGCAACCTGGAACGGCTACTCTATGCGAATCCTTGATCAGCGCCCGCTGATTTTTGCTTAATTCCGGTATACCGTATGTCCAGTTGGGATCAGTCCTATGGGCAGTACTGGCGTCGATAATTTTAGTCCTGTTATTGGTAACAAGCGCCGCAGATTCCCTGGACGCGTCATCAGGCAGACATAAGAAAGCGATATCCGCGTTATTTAAAAACGCACGGCGTTCCTCGGGGTCTTTTCGTCTTTCAGGATCAATCTTGAGAATATCTATATCCGCTCGTCCTGACAAACGTTCATTTATCTTTAAGCCGGTAGTACCTTCCTGGCCATCAACAAATACCTTATATTTCAACTACATTTCCTCCTCACAAGTCAATTTTCCACCATTGTCCCGATTCCCTTATCCGTAAAAACCTCTAATAGAATGGAATGTTGAACCCTGCCGTCAAGAATGTGTGTAGATTTAACTCCACCGGCCAAGGCGTCCAGACAGCATTCTACTTTCGGGATCATCCCTCCGTCGATTTTTCCCTGCTTAATTAGGTTGGGTACCTCATCTACCCTCAGGACTGAAATAAGAGAATGCGGGTCGCTCCGGTCGGCCATGATTCCTTCCACGTCGGTAAGAATTATCAGCTTATCCGCGTTGAGAGCCACCGCCAGTCGTCCTGCGGCATAGTCGGCGTTAACGTTATAGCTCTCTCCCGCAGCGCCGACAGCCACCGGAGCCACAACCGGGATGTACCCTTCGGCAATGGCCGTGGCCACTATCTCAGGATTAACCCTGCTGATATCGCCTACAAACCCGATGTCCGCCATTTCTTCCCTGCCTTCCGGCGTCCGTATCTTATGCAGTTTTTTAACCGCTTGGAACAGGTTCGCGTCTTTGCCTGACAAACCAACCGCCCGCCCGCCGATGCGGTTGATCTGGGCTACAATATCCTTGTTAATCTTACCTGCCAGAACCATTTCGACAATTTCCATGGTTTCCTCGTCTGTAACCCGTAAACCGTCTACAAATCTTGACTCTTTGCCTACCCGTTTCAGCATTCCGGTTATTTCCGGGCCGCCCCCGTGAACAATCACCGGCTGTATCCCAACATATTTCATCAGCACCACATCGGTAAGCACGGCTTCTTTAAGTTCATTGTTAATCATAGCGTGGCCGCCGTATTTTATCACAACAGTCTTGCCGTAAAATTTCTTTATATATGGCAAAGCCTCCACTAAAATAGCCGCTTTTTCAATGGCTGTAGACATCCTAAACCCCTCCTATGTCCGGTAATCTCCATTTATTCTGACGTAATCATAGGTAAGATCGCAACCCCAGGCTGTAGCATCATATTTTCCAATATTAAAATCAATAATGATCCTTACAGTATCATTATTTAAAACTTCCAAAGCTCTTTCCTCGCTGAACTCGACAGAACAACCTTTCTTAGTAACCTGTTCGTTCCCGAGAAAAATATCTACCCTACCAGGGTCAAAATTAGCCCCAGAGTAACCGGCGGCGCATAAAACTCTTCCCCAGTTGGCGTCCCGGCCAAATATCGCTGCTTTGACCAAATTTGACCCGGCTACTGACTTCGCTGCCAGGCGGGCATCTTCAAGGGTAAGCGCGTTGCGTGTCTCCACTTGGATTAGTTTGGTCGCACCCTCTCCGTCCCTGGCAATATCTATAGCTAGGTTAACACAGACATCAGTCAAAACATCACGAAACGATATGTATTCATCACCTTCATTGTCAATAACCGGGTTCCCGGCAAAACCGTTTGCAAGAACTACCGCCGTATCGTTGGTACTGGTATCCCTATCTACAGAAATCATGTTAAAGCTGCAAGAAACAGCATGTTTTAGTGCCCGCTGAAGACAGTTAGGAGATATTGCGGCGTCTGTAGTAATAAAGCATAATAAGGTGGCCATATCAGGGTGAATCATCCCTGAACCTTTAGCCATCCCGCCAACAGTCACCGTTTTTCCACCTATGACAATTTTCCGGGCAGTCTCTTTGGGAACAGTGTCGGTAGTCATAATCGCCTCGGCTGCCATTGTGCCTCCAACCGCGCTTATTTCACCGGCAGCTTGCCGAATACCCAGCAGCACTTTTTCCATAGGCATTTTCTGTCCAATCACCCCGGTGGAAGCCACAAGAACAAGTTCCTCAGGAATTCCCAGAACGGTGGCCGCCGCGGATGCCATTGCCAGAGCATCGCCCATCCCCTGTTCACCGTTGCACGCATTGGCGTTTCCGCTATTCATAACAATCGCCTGCGCTTTCCCTCCGGCAATACGTTCCATTGAAACTAAAACCGGCGCGGCTTTTACAATGTTAGTAGTAAAAACCCCGGCAGCTACTGCCGGTACGTTAGAACAAATTACAGCTATATCTTTTTTTATCTTATACTTTATCCCGGCGGAAGCCGTGCCCGCCTGAAAGCCGGCAGCCGCTGTTACTCCGCCGGATAGATTACATTCGCTCTCCACTAAAGCAACCTCCCATTTTAATTAGAAAATGTTTATTAATACATCTTCGCAAGTCAACTGATTGTATGTACATTTTAACATTAAACTCTTCCATCAAGCTTATGCCAATATTTATAATTATACATAATTATGCATAATAATACAATAATAATTCTGTGGTAAAAATAATCTTTTTAAGGGTTAACAGGATAGTAAAAAGTTACCTTTTACAAATAAAATCGCACTAATAACAAGCGCTGCTCCAAACTGAGTAAATTATACATCAAATTTTATATTCCGTGAAATAGCAAAAAAGATATCCCGTATCACTCTCAAAGTGGTACGGGATTGCTAATTAATCATTATTTTCGTCCTATTTTAGGGGCAAGAATTGATACCTAAACTCTAACTGGTCCTCCGGTCATCAGCTTTGGCTGGCAAATAAAGATTCTGCAGATTTTCATGTTTAATATCCCTGATATGCAAAGTATGATTCCATTCTTTATTCTTGCGCATGGCAAACCCGATGTATGCAACAGGAATCCATGTAATAGCAAAAATCGGGTAAAAAAACAGCCACCAATAAACTTTTGGTCTTACTCTTTCCATCGCCAGCCCCAGGCTAAAGTAAAAGAATTGGGCGAAGAAACCTAATACCGCCCACTGGGGGTTCTCCATCAATATCTCAGGTCCGATAATGATATTGGTGATCATACCTAGCCCGGTAAACATCCAAAAGAACGGCTGGACCAAATATAATGCCCCGTCAACCATCGCGAAATTTTTGTTGGTAATACCCTCCCACAATAATTTAAACATATAACGCCCGGCTACGTTGCAGTGACCCTGCATCCAGCGTTTGCGCTGGCGCCATGACTGCATCAGAGTAAGCGGCTTTTCATCATAAATCCTGGCGTCGTGCGCCCAGGTGACTTTAAGATTGTTCATCAGCGCCTTTGTCTGGAATTCAAGATCTTCAGTCAGCGAAGTCATACCCCAACCATACTTTTTAAGAACATCAACAGAAAGACACATTCCCGTGCCTCCGAGGGCACAGGTCAAACCTAAATTATATTTTGCCAGTTGTAAGAAACGGTTTGTAATAATGTAACATATATAGATAGCCTTAGTTATCCAAGTATCCTCGGCATTTTTTGTGTCCAAATAGCCCTGAATAATCTTTTCGCCCTTTAACAAGTGTGTGTTCATTATCATTAAAAAATCTTTGGAAACCAGGTTGTCCGCATCAAAGACAACAACCGCGTCATATTCTATGCCGGAATTAAATATTTCGTTAAAAGCGTATTCAAGCGCATAACCTTTCCCTTTCTCCACATTGTTAAACCTTTCAATAACCAGGGCGCCTCTTTCAGCCGCTATTTTCGCCGTATCGTCAATACAGTTGTCCGCTACAACATATATGTCATATAAATCTTTTGGGTAATTTAATCCATGAAGGTTCCTTATTAATTCACCGATGACCCTCTCCTCATTGTGGGCCGCCACTACTACGGCAAGTCGGGAACTAGGCGGTAGTAAACAGTCCTCATGTTTGCGGTAAAAACCGAAAAGCGAGATAACAAAGCAATAAAAAGTAAACACCGTTAAAACCGCTTGGATCGTATAACTAATTACCTCCATAGCCATCCCCTTTACCTGGTAAAAATATTAGCAATAAAACTACACCAGAAGTAAGTTCTGCTAATAAATAAAAAATCCTTCCATGATTTCATGAAACAGATTAAAAACAATAAGAAAATAAATGGGAA